>JBAWXO010000047.1:0-9162 GCA_037144035.1 Kiritimatiellales bacterium | reverse complement strand
GTTTTCATCTTTAGGATAAGCGACACGGCCATGGAGCATGTTGGTGAGCGAGAAGACAAAGGCCTGTTTGATTTTATTGAGTTCGGAGAGCGTGAGGTTGCATTCATCAAGCTGACCGTCGCGCAGGCGGGACTCAAAGAGATCGTCGATCAGATTGATGATGCGCACGGGTGTTGGCCTGTCGATGGAGCGCGACGCCGCCTCACAGCCGTCTGCCAGCATCAGGATGGCCATTTCGCGGGTCTGCGGTCGCGGGCCGTCATAGCGGAAATCATCGTCGTTGATAGCAGGTTGTCCGGCGCCGGTTTCTTTTTGCTGCGTTTTTGCACGATGATAGAAGACCGAAACAAGGCCGGTGCCCTGATGCTGCTCAATGCCGTCGATGATGATCTGCGGTAGCTTATGTTTTTTCGCCAGCAGGACGCCTTCTTTGATATGCGAGACGATCACGAGCGTGCTCATGCTGGGCGTCAGTTCGTCGTGTGGATTTTCCGTGAACTGAATATTTTCGCTGAAGAAGCCGGGTTTAACCAGTTTGCCGATGTCGTGAAAATAGGCGCAGACGCGTAGCATCAGCCCGTTTGCACCGATCGCTTCGGCAGCATTCTGCGCGAGGCTGGCCATCATCAGCGAGTGGTGGTAGGTGCTAGGTGCGTTGATTGCCAGGCTCTGGAGCAGCGGATGGCTCAGGTCGGAGAGTTCGAGCAGTGAAATATCGGTGGTGATTTTAAAGAGGTGTTCAAAGACCGGGATGAGCAGCATTGCCAGCAACGCGCTGAGCAGTCCGCACAGCATGGCCGCGCCGAGCTGCGGCAGCAGCACCGGCCAGGCTGTATTTTTAAGTACCGCCATCACCAGCGCAAAAAGAATTTTAATTGCGCCAATCCAGAAGCCTGCACGGAACAGAGCGGTGCGGCGTTTGACATCGCGCGTGGTATAGATCGCGGCGGCGGATGCTAGCAGGCCGAGAATAAAAACATTGAAACTCCCGCCGAGCAGTGTTGCCAGCGCAAAGCTGACCCAGAATCCGGCAACAAGACCTGCAGCGCTTCCGAGCAGAATGGAAGCCAGCATCGGCGCAATGGACAGTGGCATGACAAAGTCGAGAATCGCCGCCGGCAGTATGTGCAGATTGACGGTGGCGTAAAGCAGTCCTTTACCGACGATCAGCGGCAGGGCGGTAAGTGTAACCAGTAGCAGAACCTGCCGTCGGTTTTTCAGCAACGAGGGTTTCACAATGCCGGCGATCGCTGCGGTTAATCCCAGGCCGAGCAACAGCAGCAGACCGCTGCCTGCCAGCCGCTGAATTCGCTCGGCGGGAGTTTCCAGTTCGCCGAGCCGCCTTTCGTGCGCCGCCAGCCATTTGAGTGTTTGCTCATTCACCGTGCTTCCGCTGCGGATCAGGATGGTGCCGGACGTCACGGGTTCAACGACCGGATCAACCAGCTCGACAGCCTGCGCGCGGTGCGCGGCGGTTTCCGTGGCGTCGTAAACCAGATTTGGCCACAGCCAGGGCACGACTTGCGTGCGGATAATTTCCTCGTTACGGTTCTCTCGCGGCAGTTTCTGGGCGATCTCCGCCACTGTTTTTTTCAAAGCACTGGACTGCGCGGCGAAACTGTCCAACGTACGGATCACATCTGTTTTTCCTTCGCGTAACGCCACCTTGCCGGAAGGGGCGATACCATTGAATCCGGTTTGCGCATCACCAGCGGAGATAATGCCGCCGCAAACCGTGTTGGACAGAGCGGTGAAAAAAACAGCTTGTACGTCTATTGTTTCCGCAGACGGAAAAAGATTCGTCAGCGGATTGGTTGTCAGCACCAGTCGTGCGCTTTCGAGCGCGGAGGCGTCAATGGTGAAAACCGGCAGAACCGCATCGAAGGCGGCGCGCTGTTTCGCCTGCGTGGCGGCGATGGTTTCCGCGCGGAAGTCGACCGAAGCCATAATCGTTTCCGGTGCCTGCTGGTCAGCGACCAGCTGTTGCGGACGAAGCAGACGTCCGCTGTAGAAAAACACTACGAGCGCCGCCCAGAGAAAAACGGTCAGCAAGAGGTTGAACACAGGGGAGTGCCGCGGCCCTTTGCGGACAGCGACATTTCTGGCTGCGGCGGTGCTATTTATTTTTTTTCGGGAAAGCTTACGTTTCACAGAGACCTCTATTTCTGCGGGATTTATACCCTGTAGCGGCGGGTTGCACGAATAATTTCCCGTTGGAAAATCCGGTCTGACTTTTTATCACTCTCTGCGGTCATTGCCCCGCAATAACGGGGCCTCTCTCGCTGCGCTCGGATCCAAACATTGGAAACTCAGCGGACGGTGAGGGTTTGTCCGTCGAAACTAGCGATCATGCCGGGGCGGATTTTGCGGCGAAGGCGTAGCTCGGTTTCCCCGTCCACGGTGACGAGGCCCTCGCTGATGACAATCCGAGCTTCGCCGCCAGTGCCGCAAAGACGCGCGGCTTTCAGCAGTTTGTCTAGTTCAATGTAATCGCCGGTGATGGTGAACTCAGCCATGTTTCTTCCTCTGTGCATGGACGAGCTCTAGTTCTTCATGCGTGGCACGGCGGCGATTATAAAGCGCGGCAACTTTTTCTTCGAGGGCCTGCCAGTCTTCAGAGGAGGCCGGGGTGTCGTAGTCCCAGAGCGCTTCATCGGAGCGTTTGAATTGCCATTTAATTCCCTTATTCATGGAAATCGCAATACGCACGGTGCGCTTCACGCCAGCTTCGAGTTTCTCAATCCATTCGATGTCGCGTTTCATAGGTGGCGTTATTTCTGTTTTTTGGCTTTGCTGCGGGTGGCGCCGGTGGAGGCGTCCGCCCTTGACCACGTTTTGTGGGGTTTGTAACTTTCAGGCGTATTCGTGCTTGCCACACTGTTTGTCGCCGGAGGGACGGTTTGCGGGATGTCTTCGGCAAAAGTAGTAGTTGCAGACAGCAGGATAACAGTAGTCAGAATTGTTTTCATGACGTGTGTATATACTCCGCCGCGCCCGGCGGAAAGGCAAAATCAGAGCAGAGCGAGCGCTCCGCCGGCGAGCATGCCGATGATGATGCCATAAACAACATGGTGATATTTGCCGTAAACGCGCGCGGCGGGCAGCAGTCCGTCCAGCGCGATGAAGACCATGATGCCTGCGGCGGAGGCGATGAGGAGATCGAGCACCGTGCCGCTCATGAAGCGGTAGAGCAGAGTGTAAACGATCAGCGCGCCGAGAGGCTCGGCCAGTCCGGTGAGCGAAGAAAAACCGCACGCTTTGGCACGGCTGCCGGTGGCGTGATACATCGGCAGCGCGGTCGCGATGCCTTCGGGGATATTGTGCAGCGCCAGCGCAATGGCTGCGCCGATCGCGACCGGAGCGGGCGCATGCAGTGCCGCGATGAAGATGGCGAGGCCTTCTGGAAAGCTGTGCGCAACGATAGCCAGCGCGGCAGGCATTCCGGTGCGGCGGAAGTCGGGTTTTAATTTCAAATCTTCAATCCGCCGCGGCGCATGCGGGTTCCCAAAGGTTGGAACCAGTTTGTCAATCAGTGCTGTAATCAGGAAGCCGCCGAAGAATGCCGCTGCGGCCGGAATGGAGCTGCCGAGGTCGCTTGCAGCAATCGGCAGTAATTGACGGAATGCAGTCCAGAGGAGTAGTCCGGTGGAAAAGCCGAGAAAAAATGAAAAGCGGCGTGTGCCGGTACGTCGCGTGAAAAGAGCCAGCAGACTTCCGATGCCGGTCGCCAGTCCCGCGGCCAGCGTCAGCGCAAAGGCAAACCAGACGGGTTGCGAGTTTTCAAACAGCTCGTGATTTTTAATCAGGTTCTCGATCAAAATCTTCGTGCCGAGACCGATTAGAACCAGTCCGCCCGCGACCTCCAGTTTTTTTTCGTTGAAATGGCCGAACAGTCTCCCGAAGTAAACACCTGCAAAGGCCACAGCAAACGTGACGAGGCCGATGATTAGCACCGGCTGAAGAATTGAAACGCGCAACATCGAAAGGCTGAGACCGATGGCGAAGGCGTCTATACTGGTGGCGACGGCCAGTGTCAGCAAAGTCGGCAGATGCAGCGGATTTTTCGGCCCAGCTTCTTCATCTTCGGGCTGCATGGCCTGAATGATCATGTGTCCGCCGACAAAAAGAAGCAGGCCGAAAGCGACCCAGTAGTCCACGACAGAAATAAAACGGTAAGCCCACTGGCCGAGTGCCCAGCCGAGCACCGGCATCAGCGCCTGAGAAATCCCGAAGGCCGCGCCGACCAGCAAAGCATGACGCACCTTTAGGTTTTTAATGGTAATCCCGCTGGTGACGGAAACCGCAAAGGTGTCCACCGACAAGCCAAGCGCAATCAAAAGGATGGAGAAAATAGGCATAACGGAAGAACCATAGCGGGTTTTCAATCATTGGAACAACATTTTCCAATGGCTGGAAGTTGCGCCGAAACGCTTACCCTGCTTCGTTAGCTTTGTTTTCTTTGCGCCGTTCGCGGAAAAATCCTTGAAGGATCGATTTGCATTCGGCTTCCATGACGCCGGTTTGAATTTCGACACGATGGTTGAGATCGGCGTGGTCGAGAATTTCAAATTTGGAGCGGGCGCCACCGCGCTTCGGGTCGTCGACGCCCCAGACCACTTTTTTCAGCCGGGCGAGGACGATGGCTCCGGCGCACATCGGGCAGGGCTCTTTGGTGACGTACATAACGGCATCGGTCAGCCGCCAGTTTTCGAGGGCGGCGGCGGCCTGAGTGATGGCCAGAATTTCGGCGTGGGCGGTCGGGTCTTTCAGCAGTTCCGTCTGATTATGCGCTTTGCCGATAATTGTACCATCTTTGACGATGATCGCGCCGCAGGGCACTTCGCCCGCTTCGGCGGAACGCTCCGCTTCACGCAGAGCCATCCTCATATAAATCACATCTTCTGAAAAGGTGTCGTCCATAAATTTCAAAACTCCGGAGAAACGGTAGCAGGTCTTCCAGCCTTTGGAAACGGCGGATTGTGTTCCGGCCTTTGGAAAAACTGAAGGAAGTATTTCCAAACTTCGAATGTTCCGGTAATTTCGGGCCGCATGAAAAAAATATTTACAGGAACGATGCTGGCGCTTCTGCTGGCGGCGGGAGGATTGGCGGAGACCAATCAGACGGCAGCCGCCTGTACGGAACATCTATCAATCTGTCCGAAGTGCGGCTTTGTTGAAACCAATCGAGCCGCAGAAGCCAAAAAGACGGCGACGAACGACTGGAAGGCGAGCGTTTACGGCAGTTTTGCCGCCAAGAGCGGCAACACGACAGCCAGTTCGTATAACTACGGCGGCGAGTTCAGTCAGGACGGTAAGATTTACCGTGGCAAGCTCAAGGTGGACGGGAGCTACAGCGAGGCCGGAAAACAGATTACGACTTCGCAGTCCGAAGCCTCTGGAGAACTCCGCCGGATGCTCAATGAACACTGGTTCGCCTACGGAACGCTATCCGCACTGCACGATGAAATTAAAGACCTTTCTTATCGTGTAAAAACCGGTCCGGGTCTCGGATATTATTTTGTCGACTCCAAAGAGTTGACGGCGGACATCGGCTCAGGTCCGCTCTACGTGGAGGAAAAAAAGGCGGGCATCGCGAACGGTTATCTGGCCTGGCGTTTAGCGCAGGGAATCAGCTGGCAGATCACCGATATGCTCCGCTGGTGGGTTTTGACGGAAGGTGACGTGGATACCACAGATTTCACCGCTTACATCATTGCGTTTAAAACCGGCATCGAAAACAAGATCAACAGCAACCTGAGCCTGATAGTTGTCTTGAAGGACGATTACGACAGTCAGCCGGAAGATGCCGGCAAGATTGAGAAGAACGATCTGGAAATCAGCACTGGCCTCCGCTATGCCTTGTAGTCAACCGGAACTCCATCCATGTCAGACAAGAGCTACTACGTAACGACACCGATCTATTATGTGAACGACAAGCCGCACATCGGCCACGCGTACACAACGATCCTTGCCGACGTGCTGGCGAATTATCACCGTCTGCTCGGCGTCCCGACCTGGTTCCTGACCGGCACCGATGAGCATGGTCAGAAGGTTCAGCAGGCGGCGGAGAAGAACGGCTTAACTCCGCAGCAGCAGTGCGACCAGACCGTCGTCCGCTTTCAGGAGCTCTGGAAACGGCTCGAAATCACCAACGACGATTTTATCCGCACCACCGAAGACCGCCATAAAGTGATCGTGCAGGAGGTGCTGCAGGATCTTTTCGGCCGTGACGAAATCTACCGCGCCGACTATCAGGGCTGGTATTGCGTCGGCTGCGAACGTTTCTTTGCCGAAAAAGACCTTGTGGACGGAAACTGTCCGGAGTGCGGGCGCAAAGTGGACGCCATTCAGGAAACCAACTATTTCTTCCGCATGAGCAAATATCAGGACTGGCTCATCGAATACATAGAGACTCATCCGGAGTTTATCCAGCCCGACTTCCGCGCCAATGAAACGCTCGGTTTCCTGAAAACCAAAAAACTGCAAGACCTCTGCATTTCGCGGCCCAAGTCGCGTCTTGCGTGGGGCATCGAACTGCCGTTCGACAAGAATTTCGTCACCTACGTCTGGTTCGACGCGCTTCTGAATTACATCACCGCCATCGGCTACAAGCGCGATGACAAAAAGTTCAACCAGTGGTGGCCCGCAACGCACCAGTTGATCGGCAAAGACATTCTCACCACCCACACCGTTTACTGGCCGACCATGCTCAAGGCCATGAACGTACCGCTGCCGAAAACGGTTTTCGCGCACGGCTGGTGGCTGACCGGCCGCACCAAAATGAGCAAGAGCCTCGGCAACGTCGTCAATCCGATGGAGATGGTCGAGCGTTACGGCGTCGATGCCTTCCGCTATTTCCTGATCGCCGAAATGACACTGGGGCAGGACGCCTCCTTCACCGAAGAATCCTTTGTGCGCCGCTACAACAGCGACCTCGCCAATGACCTCGGTAATTTATTGAGCCGCACGGTTAACATGCTTTGCCGTTACTGCGATGGCAAATTTCCGAAGGTTGACGACGGCATTGTCACTAAAGGTGCCGAGAAAGAAATGTGGGATTCAGTGCAGTCGGCAAGAACAGAGATGGAGAAGTCGATTGCCACAATGCATTTGAACAGAGGCTTGACCGAGGTTTCGAGTGCCGTTCGTAAAATCAATAGCTACTTTGAAATAAAGCAACCGTGGACACTCGCCAAGCTTGGAAGAGTAGAGGACCTGAATGCTACTTTGGCGCTCGCCGCCGAAAGCCTGCGCGTCTGTGCCGCGCTGCTCTATCCCGTTATGCCGGGAAAAATGAGTGTTCTGCGCGCCGCCTTCGGCCTCGGTAAGCCCGATCCGAAACTACTGCACACCTTCGGCGTGATCAAAGCCGGAGCTGCGATCAAAGAAACGGCTCCGCTGTTTCCGCGCGTCGAATTTAAAAACGAAGAGGAAAAACCTGTGAATACTGAACCTATAAAACCCGAAGGCGTCATTACCTATGATGAGGTCATGAACGTGAAGTTGCGCACAGCCAAAGTGCTCTCCGCCGAAAAAGTGGAAGGAGCCGACAAGCTCCTCAAGCTTCAGATCGAAGTCGGCGAGGAAACGCGCCAGCTCGTCGCGGGAATCGCTCTGCACTACACGCCGGAAGAGATCGTCGGGAAAACCATCGTCATTGTCGCCAATCTCAAGCCCGCGAAAATCCGCGGCGTCGAATCGCAGGGCATGCTTCTGTGCGCCTCCATCGGTGATCAAATGAAGCTGATCACGGTCGATGGCGAACTGCCCGCCACCGGCGCGATTGTGAAATAAATCCTTATTTGGAACACTCTGTTTCGGGATGCGGACTTTAAATTTACAATCTACCCCTCGGCTTGTGTTCCGGAGTTTAGTTACGCATCACGGTTACTTGTTACTCCGCAGCTTCCAAACTTGCGGGGAAATGACGAACCAGCTAGGGTAGTGCCCGATTTATGAAAATCCTCACCAAATACCTTCTGAAAAGTCTGCTGGCTCCGCTGTTCTACTGTCTGATCGGGTTTACCCTTATTTTTATCATCAGCGACCTGTTCGATAATTTCAGCGAATTTATTGAGGGCAGCATGCGTCCGCTCGAAGTCCTTTATTACTACAGCCAGATGCTGCCGCCGGTCACCGTGCTGATTCTGCCCGCCTGCCTGTTGCTGGCCATGCTCCACAGCCTTTCCCGCCTTACCCGCCACAGCGAAATCACAGCCATGCGCGCCGGCGGGGTCAGTATCTACCGCATCGTCATGCCGTTCATCGGCATCGGCATCGTCGCCACTCTGATCGCCGCTTTCATCAACGAAAAGATCGCCCCCAACGCCGCCTGGCGCGCCGAAAAATTCATTAAATTCCAGAAGGCCGGACGTGACGAAAAAATCTTCTTTTCCAGTAATCTGGCGCTTAAAGACCGCAACCACGTCTGGATGGCGCAGAAGTTCGATACGCGCGACTACTCCATGTATGACGTCGAACTGATCGAGCAGCGGCCCGATGCCTCCGATGCCGTCAAATATCATGCCGAAAAAGCGCTTTGGCTCGACGGGCGCTGGTGGTTTATGGATCTCACGGTGCAGGCCTACAAGGAAAACGGCGACCTCGAGGGTCCGCCTGAAATAATTCTCCAGAAGGAAATGCGCGACCTGCGCGAAACCCCGGAGACCTTCATGGCGGAGATCAAAGAGCCGCAGTATCTCTCTGCCAGCGAAATGCGCCATTACCTTCGCGCCAAAAAAGACGTCTCCAGCAATACCCGCGCCCGTCTGCTGGTCGATATGCACAGCCGCCTTGCCACGCCCTTCGCCTGCCTGATTGTCACTCTCATCGGCGTGCCGATCGGCGCGCACACCGGACGGCGCGGCGCGTTTGCCGGCATCCTGGATGCCATGAGTCTGTTCTTCGGTTTCTACATCCTGCAGCTCACCGCTCAGGCGCTTGGCAAACAGGAAATCATTTCTGCATTTCTCGGCGGCTGGCTGCCCATCATCGTCTTCGGCGCGGCCAGCCCGCTCTTTATTCACCGGATGCGTTGACACATGACAACCTGCGCCGCCAGACCTCTTGTGGATGTTCAGGGTCTTGAAGTTCACTTCGGCCCGGTCTCCGATCCGGTTCGCGCGGTCGACGGCGTGGACTTTCAGATTTTCCCCGGCGAAA
>JBAWXO010000046.1:0-9269 GCA_037144035.1 Kiritimatiellales bacterium | reverse complement strand
GTGAAGATGTACACCGATACAGAGGTGGTGCATACGGCGACGGATCGGCTGTGTCAGTTTTATTATGAGGCCAACGAGCGCTTTCTCCAAGAGGCGGGCGATGAACTGGACGCGATCTTTTTCGGGAATGATTTCGGGACGCAACAGGATCTGATTTGCGGCCCAGCGCAGTTTGATGAATTTATTATGCCGTGGTTCCGGCGGTTCACTGAACTCGGAAAAAAATACAACAAGCAGGTGATTTTGCACTCTTGCGGTGCAATTCATAAGGTGATTGACCGGCTGATTGATGCCGAGGTGGACTGTTTACATCCGCTTCAGGCGCTGGCAAAGGACATGGATGCAGATACATTGGCGCGCGACTTCAAGGGCCGCATCGCATTCATGGGCGGGATTGACACGCAAAACCTGCTGGTCAACGCCTCGCCGGGAGAGGTGGCCGCCGATGTGGAACGAGTTAAAAATCTGCTGGGGCCAAACCTGATTGTCAGTCCCAGTCACGAACACATTCTGCCCAATATTCCCCCGCAGAATATGGAGGCTTTGGCCAAAGCCGCGCGGGCTCCTCTTTCGAAAGAGACTAACCGTTCGCAGTAGCGAATAAATTTGATCAAGAAATGAATCAAGGAGAATGATGGTGAGCACGAAGTATGATGTGATCGTTGCTGGGCATCTGTGTCTGGATATTATTCCGCTGTTTCCCGATACCGGGGCTCGCAAAATCGAAGAGCTAATGCGTCCGGGCAAGCTGGTCAATGTTCAGGATGCGAAACTAAGCGCCGGTGGGCCGGTATCCAACACCGGCCTGAATCTCAGAAAGTTGGGTAACAGCGTCTGTTTTTGCGCCTGCACGGGCGATGACGAATTGGGGGCGCTGACCATTTCGATTTTGTCCGGCAGTGGTAACGCCGAGGGCATTAAAACGCTCAAAGGGCAATCCAGTTCCTACACGGTGGTGGTTGCACCGCCCGGTATTGACCGGATCTTTCTGCATAATCCGGGAACCAATAACTTCTTCAGCGCCGATGATCTGAATGCCGACCTGCTCCGGCAATGCCGCCATTTCCATTTCGGCTATCCGCCGCTTATGGATCGCATGTTTGCCGATGAAGGCCGCGAACTGGTTGAAGTTTTCAAGCGGGCCAAAGAAGCGGGTACAACCACTTCATGCGATATGACTCTTCCGGATCCCGCTTCGCCTTCCGGCAAAGCACCGTGGCGCAAGATCCTGAGTTCCCTATTACCTTACGTGGATATCTATCTGCCTTCGATCGAGGAATCCTTTTACATGCTTTATCCGGAAGAGTTCATCCGGTTGAAGAAAGAGCACAACAATATCGACCTGATTGATGTCTTTACGCCAGAGCAGTATTCTAAAACGGCAGACGAACTGCTGTCCATGGGAGCGAAAGTGGTTAGCCTCAAGACAGGCCACCGCGGGTTTTATGTTAAAACCGGCGGAGCCGGATTGTTTAGTGGCATGGGGCGTGCCCGCCCGGGATGTCTCAATAACTGGAGCAACCGGGAGCTGTGGAGGCCTGCTTATACTGTGGATTCTTTCGGTTCAGCCACCGGCTCAGGTGATTCGTCAATTGCCGGGTTCCTGTCGGCCTTCCTTCGCGGACTGAAGATCGAAGAGGCCCTTAAATATGCAACCTGTCTGGGTTGGCAGAATGTAGGCGTCCTGGATGCGGTTTCCGGCATAAAAGACTGGGATACCACGACGCAGATCATCAAAACAGGACGACCGTTTATTGATGTGCACATCAACAGTCAAGCCTGGTTGTATAATGAAGATCACGCTCTTTGGGCCGGGCCCGAAGATGTGTTGTCTAAATAGGAGGGTTAAAAAATGACTTCACGCGAGCGGATGCTGAGAGCGCTGAATAATGAAAAACCGGATCGTCTGCCCTGTCAGGTGCATGGTTGGATGAAATACTACCTCGACACGTACCTCCATGGGTGTGATTGGTATGAAGCCTATGGCCGGTTTGATATGGACTACGCCATTTATGTCAAACCGCGTTATGAATTCGCGGAGAAGGATCTCGCAAACTGGCAGGTCAACAAGAGCACTCCTGTTACCGATAAAGACGGCAGTAAAAACTGGGAAGAAACAATTAGTACACCCAAAGGCGACCTGCGTCAGGTTATAGGCCAGAATCAGTTCACAACCTGGCATGTCGAACACCCTCTGAAAACCGAACAGGATTTCGAAATCTGGAAAGAATTTTACCCGGTTCCGGTTAAGGCGGATACGGCTCCTGTCAAGGAGGCTCTCGATAAGCTTGGGGATCGCGGGATTGTCCGCGCGCACCCTTACTATGCCGGACAAGGCAGCCCCTGGCAATGTCTGTGCTTTATCCACGGAACGGAAGAATCCATCTATCTAGCCATTGACGAACCGGAACGTATGCACGACATGCTTGAGGCGATTTATCAAAAGGCCGCCCGCGCCCACCAGCTCTGGGAGGGCGCCTTGCCGGATATGGTCGAAACCGACGGCGGCGCCGCATCCAATACCGTAATCAGTCCGGATATGTTCCGCGAATTCTGCCTACCTTATAACAAAAGACAGAACGATCTGTTCCGGAGCAAGGGAATCAAAACGGTCTGTCATCTTTGTGGCGGAGTGATGTCCATGCTGGATTTGGTCGCGGAAAGCGGAGCCGATGGGCTGGAAACGATGACTCCGAAGAGCATGGGCGGTGACTGCAATTTGGCTGAGGCCTCCCGGCGCATAGGGGATAAATTATTTTTTATCGGCGGGTTCGACCAGAATGCAGGCTTTGAAAAAGGCTCTCCGGAAAAAGTGCGCAAAATGGTATTCGACTACTTTGAGGCGACAAAAGATCACGGCGGGTATATTATAGCTCCGTCTGATCATTTTTTCTTTGGCGATCCGGCCAACATCCAGGCCTTTTCGGATGCCGTCAAAGAGTGTGTATATTGAGTTTTCCAATGTTGGTGAAAATGAAGTAGCGGGGAGCGGGAAGAAAATTGCAGAAAGTTGTCCGGAAAAGAGGGGTAGGGAGGGGTGATGGCTTCACGCGTAAACAGATTTTCCCGGCGAAAAATCAAGGTGAAAGTGCTTTCCGTCTTGATGGGTTTGACAGCGTTTTGTCGGGTTGCCAGCGCGGAGTCAGTTTATGTAGACGCCCCTCCTTACAATGCGGTTGGAAATGGTCTGGCCGACGACTCGTTGGCTATCCAAAATGCGCTGAATGCTGCCCAGGTTGCTGGTAGCATTCAGGGAGGTCGGGTTTATTTTTCAACAGGGAAGACATACCGCGTGACCAGGTCGATCGTGATGCCTCCGTTTACATCCTTAGTGGGAACGTACACATTTTCGACAGCAACAGAAATGAACTGGACGAGTAACATCGCTCCTAAGATATGTCTGTCCGCAAACAGCACCTTGGAAATGTGGGGCGGTTGTGCGCTTCGCGGGCTGATAATCCACCGGGAAGGTTTGTCTGGGACGGTTAGTAATTCAGACGACTTTGCGGGTACGGCCATCACAATGTATCGCGGGGATACAACAGTCGAAAACTGTGCGATTCTCGGGTTCAATCAAGGCATGTATGCCGATCCGTCGGACGGGATTTCAAAACAGCGTGTTCGCCTTTATCAACTGAACATAGATTGTAACAACGGAATTAAGCTTTTGATTTCAAAAGACATATCGAAGCTGAATGATATCCATTGCTATCCCTACCTGACCAATCACGGTGATTATGCAGATTATCGGTCAGGAACTGCGTTTTGGATCGGTCAGGATGTGGCTTGGGTATGGCTCACCGATTGTTATGCCTATGCGTATGATGCCGGCTATGTGCTGGATGGACGTCAGGCGCCGGTCAATAGTGCCACGTTATATAACTGTGCGGCGGAGGCGCCGGTTATCAACGGCTCGCCGATCAGCCGTTATGGATTCAGAAATCTGGGGACAAATGAAGCGGCCAAGCTCTATCATTGTTCGGCTAAAGGATTTCAAGTGGGAGTCGAATCACAGGTCAGTTCCGGCCGAACGATGCTTTTATATGACACAACCATTGGCAACTGCCAAACGGGAGTCGTGGCGGGAAGCGGGAATCTTCTTATTGACCGCTGCACCTTTCGGGGCCTAACGGCTGGGTCCGTCGGTATTTTACTCAGTCATCCTTCTTCCCGTGTGGTCGTTAATGAGTCGTTGTTCGAGCAGATGGGTTCAGGGATTAACAATGCAGATTATAACCAGTTGATAACCACGAATAATATGTACAGTTGTGTGACCGGCACGTTCGGTCTCGACGGGAATATCGACTTGGACCGTGACGGACTTCCCGATAGTTGGGAGTTAAAGTTTGGCTTGAACTCTGGCGATGCCGCCGATCGTAATTCAGATAAAGACGGGGATGGACAAACGAACTGGCAGGAATATCTGGCGGGGACGAACCCCTCAAATCCGGCGTCATTTTTTTCAATCGGCCTGAATACCGGGAGTCCTCGTTCCGTTCTTTGGACGGGAGGATCAAATCGAACCTATCGTGTTCTGCGATCGGTTGATTTAGTCAGCTGGAGTACTGCCGCGCGAAACATCCAGCCGGATTCCTCACAAGGGGAGTGGCGCTTTCCAGTGCAAACGGACAGGCGATCTCAATTTTTTAAAGTAGAGGCTGAGATGCAGTAGGGCAAGTGGGAAGAACGGGAGAAATGAAAAGCAAAAACGACGTAATGGGGGACGCGGAGCGGCGCATGAAAAAAATATTTTTTTTCATGTGTTTTGTCAGCCTGTTGTCATCCGTTGCCCCGGCCTGGGTTGTTAATATTAGTGATTACGGCGCGTATGGGAATGGAACCAATGATGATACGACGGCTTTTAATAATGCAGTGAATGCGGTCAGCGCCGCGGGGGGCGGAACGGTGCGGCTGAATGCGCACCAGCAATATTATCTGGCGAATACTCCGACCATTAAGTCCAATGTGACGGTCGAGGGAGAATGGGTGAACGTCGGGCATTATACCGCAACAACATTGGATGATCTGGGCTCCTGTCTGTTGCTGAATCCGGCAAAAAAACTATTTATGTACAGCGGATCAGCATTGAAGGGAGTGATGGTGCTGAATGCGACGGTTAAGCCATCCGTGGCCGATGACTCCGGCTTTTCAGGAACAGCCCTCGCCTTATACGGGGAAAATATAACAGTCGAAAACTGCGCTGTGATGGGGTTTGATATCGGAATTTGGGGGCCGGCTGCTTATGACAATAAAGACTGCTCATTGCGTTATCTGAATTTCGATAACAAAAATAATATAAATATTGTTAATTCCAGCACCGGCTTGGTCATGCAGTCCATCCATGGATTAGCCTGGTTAACAGAAGGCGACACAAATCATCCTCTCACGATACGAGAGGGGGCGGCCTTCTACCTCCAAAATGTTTATAACAGTCAGGCGATAAACTGCTTTGCAATTTACAGTAGAAACGGTTTCGATATTTATAACTGTTCGAATAACTATTTCAAGGCGTGCGGAATTGATTACAGCCGCACCAACTCGAATGGAACGGGATGGAATATCCGCGGGGACTCCGGTAATATTTATCTGCTGGGCTGTCAGGCGGCTTCCATGAATACGGGTGTTGTAGTTAATCTAAGTAGTAGTTCAAGTAACGTCGAAATGAGGGGTTGCGAAATTTGGAATGTTAAAAAATATGCCGTGCGCTGCCTCAATGGCACCGTGAATATCCGGTGTAGTTATTTCCGTGGTGACGGAGCGATCTGGACTACGCTGGATGCGCTGTGCAGTGACGGAGTCAATGCAACGATAACGGATGTCTGTTCGTCTTTTGAATATTTCCGTTATGCGCATTACCGTAAATCAGGCGTATTAACGGAATCATCCAATATCAGCGCGAATGACAGTCATTTAACGGCCATGTTTTTTTCTGATTAGAGCGGTTTACGAAAAACGGTAGCCGTCCGACGTTTTTGAATGGCGGGGGCCGTGACCCCGCATTGTCCGTGTCTCCGCCGGACGTGCTGGGTTTGTAGGGCGGGGGCCCTGGACCCCGCTGTCCCCTCCATGGAGGGGTGACAAGACAGGTTGATTTTTTGGTGATAGTGTCCATTAGTGAAGATTAGTGGTTAGTTCATTTCTGTATTTAGGCTAAACGCTCCCCTCCTTGGGATGGCCAGCCTGTCGCGCAGAAGCTGGCGAAGGCGGAAGGGGCTAGGGTGGGTTTCTCTCAAATCCCCTCCACGGGAGGGGTGGCCAGAGGCCGGGGTGGGGCGTGCGACCCCCAAATCGTTAAATCCTATAGCAATCTCATTGACAAGATATATCCGATATTTCATTTTTATAAAAAAGGACCCGTGATGAGTGTAGCAATTAAAAAGTTAAGTTCCGCCGCACAGTCTGCCGCCGCCAGGCGCTATGCCGCGTTATATGAAAAAGCACTGCCCGGTACCGGAGGAATTGAAAAATCCCGCATTGAGATTGCCACGTTCAACTGCTCAGAAACGGTTGAGGAGTTTCAGCAGGTCGGACTCGGCCTGGAAACAGTGGTAATTTTTCGTTCTGAAGATGGGCAGGGACACACCGGTAAAGTACTGATGAATTTGCCGGGTCAGCTTCTGCTGGAACACGGCCATGTCGACACGCTCGTTCTCAAAAAAAACGCCGTTATAGCCGCTGGATTTGTAAAACTCTCCGGCCTCATTAACGGGTTCAACGGCATCGTAAAATATAACAGCGACGCCTCGGTCTTTCGTAACAAAACCGGAGAGCCCGAATATCTCTATCGCGAAACGGATTATAAAATCGTTCAGGCGAAAAACGGCAGGGACGAGTATCCGCAAGAAAAGACGGCCGATATCGTCAAAATATTCCCCGGAAAATCCGAAACCTTCAAAGCCATCTACGGCGATGGCGTGCTCTTCGCCGATACAGCTCAGGTGGTTTATGCCCCGTCCCATGTAAATCCGGACCTCATCCCCAGGGAACTTCTCCCGCTGATTAAAAAAGTCCGCAAGGAACAAGCCATCACCACAAAACGCATGATCTACATGACCAAAGGCATGAACGTGCTGTTGGCTAAAAACACTCCCCACGCTTTTCTGGGTGGACTGAATGGTTGCGTTTATCTCGAATTCTCCACGCCATCCATGGACGAAGCAGACCGGTTCACCGATCAGAGGGTCATCCGGTGAATCGCACCTTTGTTGGTTTTGGATTTGGAGCGATCCAGTCCGGTCTGTTTCTGTACGAAGCGTATCGTTCCGGGAATTTTAACCGGCTGGTGGTTGCAGAGGTTGTCCCGGATGTAGTGGAAAGTGTCCGCCGGAACGGCGGATATGCGCTGAACGTAGCCACGCCGAACGGCATTGAGCAACATCAGGTCACCGGACTGGAGATTTATAATCCTGCGGTGAATGCGGACCGCCTGGCGTTGCTGGATGCACTCGCTGAAGCACAAGAAGTGGCTACGGCGCTGCCGAGCGTTGACTTTTTTACGCGGGGGGATGTCTCTGTGGCCGCCCTGTTGCGCGCGGCCTTTCTGCGAAAACTGAATAACCCGGCAGGGTCCTCTGCCGTTGTTTATACAGGTGAAAACAATAATCATGCGGCTGAAATTCTCGAAGAGGCGGTTGGCCTCGGAAAACAGTCACGGGTTCAGTTCCTGAATACCGTGATCGGCAAAATGAGTGGCGTGGTAACTGACCCGTTGCAGATTAAAGAGGACGGACTGGCGCCGATGACCCCGGGTTCCGGCCGGGCCTTTCTGGTAGAGGCCTTCAACAGTATTTTCATTACGCAGATTACTCTGCCCGGATTTGAGCGGGGAATTTCCGTGTTCAGCGAAAAATCGGACCTGCTTCCGTTTGAAGAGGCAAAATTGTATGGGCATAATGCGGTGCATGCGTTGCTGGGCTATCTGGCCAACGAGCGGGAATGCGTCTTCATGTCTGATGCGCCGGACGAGCTGATCAAGCGGGCCCGCACGGCTTTCCTGAAAGAATCCGGCGCAGCCCTGATCAAAAAATACGCCGGGATTGACCCGCTCTTTACACCCGCCGGATTCAAAGACTATGCCGATGACCTGATGGAACGCATGTTGAACCCGTATCTGCGCGATCAGGTGGCACGGGAGATTCGAGATCCGGAACGCAAACTGGGCCGGAACGACCGGTTGATCGGCACGCTCCGGCTGATCCGGTCGCAACAGTTGGATGCCCCGCTGTTTCTAGCTGCTGCAGAAGTCGCTTTGAAGCAACTGGAGAAAGAGACTCCGGCCAGCAAGACGATTTCGGAAGTGAGAGATTATTTACAGCAATTCAAATCGACAGGTTTTACGATTTAAAAGGGGATGGAATGATGCATCAAAAAATTGGATTTACCACAATGACCTTCAAGCCGGCTTTGTTAGCTGGGGAAATAACGTTGTCAGAATTATTCAAATGGGGTGTGAAGCAGGGTTTCAACTGGGTTGAAGTGCGCGATTTCGAACTGAACTTCTCCGAAACAGAATTGCTGACAATCAAGACGGCGGCGAAACGCTGCGGTCTGCGAGTTCATTACGCATGGGACACCACCAGCGTTTATAAAATAGAAGACCGGGAACGAATTTTAAAGGGCATCTGCAACGCCGCACTATTCGGTTCGGGGACCTGCTCGCGAATCGTCATTGCCCCGGAATTGATGAATCCGGCCGCCGGGAAAAGCGGCTATTCGGTTGCCGAATTTCAGGTGCTTACGAAAAATATCCGTGAATATGTTCAGTACGCCAATGAGCGTGGCGTAACCCTGGTCTTTGAAAATTCGTTGGAGCCGATTGACACGTTCGAGGCTTTGCTGGAGAACCTTCCAGACATGCGGATGACGTTCGACACCGCCAACACCTTTAACGAAGCCAATACCGGCGCAACGCTGTCATGGCCGCAACTGAAAGCCTTCACCGCACGTCGTAAAGAACAAATTCCTTATGTTCATTTGAAATCATTCAAAGACGGAGTAACGCAATCAGAATTGCTTCCGGACGGCAAAGTCCCTCTAAAAGAGCTTATGTCGTTACTGGATCCAACCGCCTGGCTCTGCGTCGGGCTTCCGTCGAATGATCAACTCTCCTCCGGTTTGGAAAGAGTCGCCAATGGATTGAGGCTGGTAAAAAGTTTAGAGTGTTTTACGAAAAACAGTAGCCGTTCTCCATCCGTATCTCCGTGACCTCCGTGGTGAATTTTTTTGCCCGCCCTCTGAACCTTTTCCGTGTATTCCGTAGGAGGTCTCCC
>JBAWXO010000045.1:0-9278 GCA_037144035.1 Kiritimatiellales bacterium | reverse complement strand
GTCGCAATTTGAACAAATAATGGTAGTGCGGGCAACGGCTTTGTCATGCGTTCTTCTCTTGTCCCTGCGTGTTGTCGAAATTTTATGTTTCGGATGTGGCATAATATGGTTTATTTACGATTTACGATTTGTGATTTACGATTTCAAGTTCAATGATGATAGGATTTGGAATAATTTACATTTTCTTTTTCAATTCGTTCAGGGCTTCCCACCTAGGATCCTGTACATGGCGTTCACTGAGTTCTTTCAACTTTTTTATGGCATCAGGGTCGCATTGACTGTTCCCCTTTTCATCTTCGGCATGAACCCTGCGGATAGGCAGGAGCAAGTGGATATACTCATAAATGAACGGGCTTAAATCGAATTGGTGCGCTGTGTCAGGTATAATCTGCACATCTTCACTCTCTTCGTAGTAATGGTCGCCCAACTTGACAATCAGCCGCTCATTTCCGCCCACTTCCATATCCAACAGTCCGTTGCACCTGTCGCAGGGCACCCTCACCTTGCCGTTGATTTTGATGTGAAGGTCCATCATGCGATCTTCCTTGTCCATCGTTACAATCACCGACACCTGCCCACTGGTGATCTCTGCATCTTTAACCTGTTCAAAGAACGTATCGCCGATCTGAAAATCGAATGTATGCGTTCCTGGGCTCAACCCGCTGAACGCAATTTGATATTGATCCGCATAGTTCACGTTTCACCTAAAAAAGTGTGCAAAATTAAAAATTAATTTGATGAATACCAAATACCTATTTACTCCTATCTTTGTGCAAATCATTCAACAATTTAATATGATGTGCTTATGATCAACCGATTGATTGCAAAAATGCTCCCGCTGATGCCCAAAAAACTTGTGTGGATATTTTCGAGGAAATATATTGCCGGGGAAACAATAGATGACGCCGTGAGGGTTTGCCTCAACCTCAACAAACAAAATGTGAAGGTCACCATCGACCTTTTGGGCGAATTTATTACCCGGCCCGAGGAGGCCACTGACAATAAAAACGCCTACCTTGAAATCATTGAAAGAATTGAGAAAGAGAAGATTGACGGTAATTATTCTCTCAAGCCCACCAGTTTCGGTTTGCTGATCGACCCTGATATGTGTTACCGGAACATCCGTGAGATTGTGGCCAATGCGGCATCTTATGGAAATTTTGTAAGGGTCGACATGGAAGATTCACAATGCACCGACTTGGAAATTGACCTGTTCAGGAAGTTGCAGGGCGAATTTCCGAAAAATGTAGGACTCGTGTTGCAGGCATATTTGTTCCGGACGTTGCAGGATGTCAAAGATATGAAGGATATTTCCCATCCAGGGGCGACTTTGAACTTTCGGTTGTGCAAAGGCATGATCGGCCACTGAGGCCACACACAACTGCAACCAATCCAGCTGATTATAACTCGGGGTAACAATCCAAAATTTCATTCTGACTCCTGGGGCAGCTCCAGTTGAGCTTTTTCCAATAAAATATCGCACAGGCGGTCCACTCGCGTTCGCGCCCACTCATTGCGCATATGCTCTGCAGTCCGCACTCCACTCTCCCAAAGCTCAAGCTCTTTAAGTACTGCATTTGCCATGTCCTCAGGACTGCGCGAAACAGCCAGAGTTCCACAATCATTTGCCACAAATTCACGAAAGCAAGGAACGCCAACCCCTGGAGGCAAGGCCGCCGAGCACCCACTTGACAACGCCTCGATTGGCGTTGAACAAATCCCTTCTACCTTGGAGCACAGCATGTGAATCTGATGACTCTGATATAAAGACGGCAGGTCCTTATTTTCAATTTCTTCAACAACATTCACTCGCGCAATATGCTCTGGAGCAATGCGGGAAATTCTATCAAACACTCTGCGACTATTTTCCCCTACAATAGTGAACGTTGCCTCCGGACACCTCTCTAAAACGATCTTTGTTGTTTTGGCATGTAGCGCAATATCTTTTTGTGGCTTCCAGTTCGCAACAGATAATATGGATGCAGGTTTCCGCTCCACTTCAGAGAGAATACGAGAAAATGACGCCCGGATAGGAAAACCACACCATATAAATTTTTCCTCTACTCTTTTTCCTCCATACTCTTGAATCCATTTCTTCGCGTCATCCAGTGCCGATTGATTTTCATAGGTTACATAATCTGGCAACTGGAAGTGCTCGACTATCGCACGCGTATGTCGAGGAGAAAAAACTCGCAACGAATTAACTGCCGCAATAGCCAACGCGCCGAAAACCGAATTTGACTGATGCCCGACCGCGGGATCAAAAATGTGTGAATATCGGTCGTTTACATATGTTATATGGAAATTTTGACAAAGACGCCGTACCTTGGGGAAAAACGGGCCGTATGCAGCATCCATTCTCAAAAAAACAACGGTTCTGGGCGCCCCCTTTTTTATGGCTTTAAAAACAGGATCATAGGAAAAATCCATTCCCCCATATACGAGAACAATGTCATAATCCTCTTTCGCCCACCATTCGGGCGAGCAACGTTCTTCATAACTGGAAATAGATAACAACGGAGAACTGGGCTTTTTTTTTAAAGAATCTCCTAAAACCATTTTAGTTGCATCAACGCCTTTTCCTCGAAGGTACTCGGCAAAAACGGCCCCATGATATTGAGCGAGGCGGGTTTCATCTTCTTTATATGGAGCGGACTGAACAAATGTTATTTTTTTTAGTTTCTTCATGTCGATATCAACCTCAACTGCTAACGGTTTGGTTGCGGCTTCGCTGTCTTAGCGTATATAGCACAACCAAACGTATCGTCTTTTAAGATTCCCGAATCACTTTCTCGTAAAGCTCTATATGCTTCTCAGCAACCCTCTTCGGCCCCATCCACTCTCGTATATTTTTAGCCGCCACCTCAGCTTCTTGGGCATCTAAATTCTCAAACGCTGTAATTATTTTTTCGGCTAGATCCTTTGGATCTTCAAGCTCAGCTATCTCTCCCCAACCAAATCGTCGTACGTTTTCAGCTAAGGCGGTTCCCTCCATAACAACCGGACAAGTTCCAGACAGGACAGCTTCTATCAGTTGATTCCCAAACATTTCTTCTCGTGAAGGGGCGACCAAAACCTCAGCCGCCGCAATTTCTTGAATTGTATCCTCATGAGAAAGCACCCCCTTGAAAAGGGCCGCATCACCTAATATTTTTTTAAACTTTTCTAACTGATCTTTCTCATACTGAGATGGACAAGAACTGTTCCCGACCACACTAAAAGAAAGATCCGGATAAACGCTATGCACCTGCGGCAAAGCTTCTGCAATAAGATCAAGACCCTTTCTTGACTCAACAGTTCCCACAAAAACAAGCCGGTGAGATTTTCGATCAGGACGATTTTTAAACAATTTATCATCATAGGTATTCGGAATATTAAAAATTTCCATCTTCCGATACCTCTTCTTCATTTTCGTAGCAACATAATCGCTCTTCGCAATACAGAAACGCGCCATTCTTAAAGAAAAATGTTCCGTAAATCGCACAATGGTCGGCCAGGAAACCAGTGGTATCTTTATTTTGCTTGCGATAATAAAGTACAATCCTTGAACCGTCACGACATACGGGTGCCCTGTTCGTTGTGCAATCAATAAATTTGAGTCTTCCGTGCCGTGTGCATGAACTACATCAGGGCGGATGTGCTGGTTGACATACCGAGCCATGCGAAAAGCCTCCGGCACCATTAATGTTAAAGCTCGCCAAAGGTGTCGAGTTGTCGGCATGAAGTGGACCCGTACTCCATCAATCTCTGTAACGAAGGCTTCTGATGCCTTGGGAACAACAACCAAACACTGCACTTCATGATCTGTAAAACGCATCTGGCTACATGCTAAATCTAAGGCCCAACGGCCAGGGTGCCGAGAAATCCTTGCATAATCCGGATGATTAGGTGGTAGCGGCAGGTTGCAGATATGAACCACTCTCATTGACAATCCTCCGTCTTCGGCTCTATGCCTTTCTTCAATAATGCACTCAAAATCGACACCACAAGTCCAAACTTCCACCACGCATTGAAGGGCTCAATGGCAGAATGACCACTCGTGATCGATCTTGTCAGCTCAATCACGGTCCCAATCAGCATCCAACCCACCAGAAGATATTGCCAGCTTCCCGCTTTCGACAATCTAAAGCACTGCAGGGTATACCTCCATCGCTGAACAATAAATATGCCCCAAAAGATTGCCGCAGGAATTCCGAAGTCAGCCGCCATTCCCAGCCAGGTTGTATGCCAACTTCGGGTGACTGCGTACCCTTCGGCTCCGCCTGTTTCTCCGCCGCCATGCGACAAAAGCAGGCTGGCCACTTCGTCGTAATCCATGGCATAGCCCTTTAAGCCCACCACTGGGTGTTTTTTAATCACCACATTCCAAGCATACTCACGAATATATGCCCGAAACTTTCCAGTAGTCTGCCCTTCTACCTCGCGATCCAAAGCCATTCCGGGAATAAATGCCAAAGAGCGCTGGGCGACTTTAGGCAAAACATTCGCATGACTAGCCCCGACTAGCAGCGCTAAAACAACGACGCCCCCAGCTACGACCCCCAACAAATAATTCCAACCACGACGATCTATAAAAACCTGAATGACCGGCACCAGCATCATGGACAGCAGTCCCATTCGTTTCCCGGAAAAAACCGTAATCCCAAAACAGGCTCCATACAAAAGCCAGCGCCAGGGTGAAGAAAAAAACCCCTCTATCTTATACCGGACAAACAGCAATATGCTGACTGTCAATGCCGGAGCCGCCAGTAGCTGATGCCAAGTATAAAAGTCTTCACCTGCTCGATCGGCCGCCACGATACTACCCTGCCACGCCAAAATACCTTGCACCATGGAAATAAACATCCCGACCAACACCAATAGGATAACATTTCGGCAATCCCGTTCCGTCACCTTCACGTTTCGCATTACTAAAAAAGATAAAAATGCGATCAGGATCTTATAGTAAAATCGCGCGCCGAAAGACTGACTCCCAAACATCAACATTCCGGATGGATTCATGCAAAAAATCAGTACGACCCACCAAAAATAAAGAAAAACTCCCTGTGCCTTCTGGCGTCCAAAAGAAATCTTTTGAGACCGATCTAAAATGAAACGGACGATCATGATCAGGAAACACGCAGGAATAATAAACTCAGCGACATCCATCGACCGCCCCCCGATCGGAATAACACCGAGTTGCAAAACCATAGCCGCCGGAATCAAGTACCAGTATTTATCTTTAAGAAGCAGAATGATAAAAATCCCGCATGCAGCCGCAATTACCATCGCTGGAACAAACACAGCTCCGGAACACAATTGCCGCACCACATAAACGGCGAGCGAGGTTCCGATCGCGACAACTAAAATTTCAGTCAATTTTTTTGGCATTAAACCCTTTCTCTCCAGTCAACGCATTTCCTCAAATGCTACCACAAAATATAGCATCCGATATCAAGCCCAGTTACTGAAGGTTTGATTGCATCTCCACTGCCTTAGAACTGAATCGACTCTTTCCCTACAGATCATAAAACCGCAAATGTGATCCAGCCTAAAAACATTAACTATCTGAGGGTTGCAAAGCCAGCTCGCTTCCCGCGCCATCTCGAATGTCGAAATAAAGATACTCTATCTGAGCTCGTTCTTTTCTAATATTCTGACAAATCCGCTTTAGCGAGAACATGAATTTCATCACAGCTAAATACCAAGCGACATGGTCCTTATACCCCCGCACAAGACTGCGCACAAAGCCTGTTAAAACTAATTTCAAAAAAGAATTTCCGCTTTTGTTTTTAAAAGTATGAACCATAGAGCCAAAACCAAAGGCAGCTTTTTTTCGCACTGAAAACGCTGAAAAGTTTAAACTGCTATGGTCATGATAGATTTTTGCACCTACTACAGCACCAATTCTAAATCCACATTTTTCAACCCGAACGCATAAGTCCTCATCTTCTCCATAAAGAAAAAATACGGGATCAAACCCTCCGGCTCTTTTAAGCGCACTACGTGACATAAGCCACGCCGCAGCAGGCGGATGCTCGACTTTATAGACATCATCCACCTGCCCCTGAAAGATATCGGCCAACAGCTTTTTATTCTCGATAGCAACAGTGGCAAATCCAGGATCCATTTCATCACCTATATAATTATAATGAACTGGACTTAAGATTCCATATTCAGGATGGCAGGTCGCAACATCCAACAGTAACTGTAACGCATCCAGCTCAACCCGAGCGTCTTGATTTAGTAAAAAAACATAATCTGCCTTTTGCTCAAGCGCATAGCGGATTCCAATATTGTTGGCCTTTCCGAATCCTAAATTTTCACCCAACTCGATCAAATGCGCCTCCGGCCAAACGGCCTTTATAACATCAATAGTTGCGTCAGTTGATGCATTGTCGACAATCACAGGATGGATCGGCACCGAACTGCTCCGCAGCGATTGCAACGCCTCGGCGATCCACTTCGCGCCATTGTACGTCACGATAACACAAACTATCTTTGTTTCAGACATCATGATTCCTTCGAACGAATTTCCGCGAACCCTGAATGAAACGACACCAAACTCTCTTCTGCGTTGAGAGCAGACGGAATGCTGTCCAGATGCCGCACGCAAGCCAATAGGCAGTTGTTGAAAAATACAAAATACGGGGAACCCCAGAAAACGGTTGTCCTTTATACATTTTATAAATTTGAGAAAGCGAGCTTTTGCTGCGACACTTTAAACACAACCCAAGCAGAACGCTCAAATCCATTTTCAAAACAGCATCCAAGCAAGCACGAGAAAGATTGTAGTGATCACAAAAATAGAGCCGCTCCGTCGCCGCCGCAAAAATGAACTTTAAACGACGAGAGGAATCATCCAGTCCTGTGACCGAACCCGGCACTCGGCGGTATGTCGCCAGCGACTCTTCCATATAGTGAACACGCCCCAACAGGGACAAATGGAAAACCGTAATCATATCTCCGGCAATAAAACGGCTAAATTCGCCTAGATGCTCTTTCGCAATTCTTTTGACCTGCTCAGTGCGGGCAATAATCGTACAGGTTCGCACAACGTAGTCGCCACAAACATGCGCCTCTGACACATTGTCCTGATCATGCCTGCGTTTGGATGAAGCATGATCGTTCCTTACAAAACGATTATTGACCATATCATTGTAATTCGTTTCGCTATGGCACATCGAATATTCAGGATGGCTCTCCATAAAATCCACCTGCGTTTGCAGTTTGTGCGGATTATGCCAATAGTCATCGCCTTCACAAATCGCTATATATTTACCTTTGCAAGCTTGCAGTGTCGACACCCAGTTATAAATGGCAGGGGAAACGAAATCTTTGCGATCAGCCTCGGATTGAGATCGCAATATCAGCTGTATTTTTTCAGGGTATTTTCCCTCATATTCAACGCATATTTCACGTGTTCCATCCGTCGACTCGTCCTCACCGACGACCATCTCGAATATAAAGTTCGTCTCCTGCTTCAAAATTCCATCCAAACACTGGCGGATATATGGAGATTGATTATAGGTAATCGTGCAAACACTAACCAGCGGCACGTCTTTTCGAATATCCCCGTTACGATTCATTAAATTTTCCGTTTAAATTTAGAAGTTATCATCGTCATGGCTTCGCAGGCAACAGAGTCTTTCAACAGCAAAATCAGTCCGGCAAATAAAGTCGCGCCCAGAATCAGCTGTGTGGTTAGCGTAATCATCGCAGAAGTATGCATTACCGTCCCGGCGGCCCCGATCAGTCCGCCCATCAGGAGCGTGGCGACCAAAGCTTTCCGGATATCCCAAAGCTGAGCCCATAAACCATACTTCAAGAAACGGTGCATATAAAAAGCGTTTACAAACAAACTCAGCATACTGCAAACCACTTGCCCCCACAAAAGCGCTATGACTCCGTACCGCCAGGTGATCAGTACATTCGCGGCAACCAGCGCTTTTTTGATCACTTCCAGCCGAAAAAAAATGTCGGACCGGCCCAGTGCCTTCACCGCATCCAGATTTAAAACATGCAAAGGAAAAAGCACACCCACGATGCAGAGGATTTGTAGATAGGGCACGCACGGCATCCACTTTTCACCCAGCAACACCTGAATAAAATCCGAGGCAACCACCGCCAGTCCGACCATCATCGGCAAAATCACCAGAACGGTGCTCTGCAGCACTTTCACAAAGACTCTGCGCATCCGCTCCGGGTCCCCCTGCATACGGGAGAGCAACGGAAAATTCACTTGCGTTACCACTTGGGAAATTGATTGAGAGGTCAGCAACATCAACCGTTGTCCGCGCTGGTAGAAGCCGAGCTGGGCCGGAGAATAAACCTTCCCGATAATCACCAGATAGATGTTTTCAAAAAATGTATTCAGGATCCCCGAAAAAAGCAGGTTGGAGCCAAACTTCCACAAGCTCCGAAAGGCGGCTGTGCTGAAAACAAACATCGGTCGCCAAGGATGCACGACCCATAATCCAGCCGTACAGACCCCGTTCATCACCAGCCCCTGCACTACCAGTGCCCAGACCCCGTATCCCTTCCAGGCCATCAAAACCCCGACAACTCCGGAAACAATAATCCCTGCAAAAACTGCTCCCATTCGCTGCTTAAAGGCCATCTCCTTAATCAGCAGTGAATTTTGAACGATTCCGCAACTGTTGATCAGCAGGTTTAAGGAATACACCTGCGTAATCGGCTTCAACAGAGGAGTGTCATAGAATCCAGCAATCCACGGTGCCGCCGCAAACAACGCCCCGGCCATGGCCAACCCAGCCAACAGATTAAACCAGAACACGGTGCTCTCATCCGTATGACTTGCATTCTGCTTCTGAATCAACGCCTGTCCGAAACCGCTGTCGACCACCGACTGAGCCAAAGCAAAAAAGATCATAATCATGCCTAGCACGCCGAAATCCTTCGGCTCCAGCAAGCGCGCCAGAATGATCGAGACAATAAACTGAACGCCCTGCTGACCAAATCGCTCGGCAAACGACCAGAATGCTCCGTGCAGTGCTTGTTTTTTTAGAGAGGACATAGGTGTTTACAAATCTGTTATAAGGTTAAAGTCGTTTCCGCCGAAGGCGGACCTACCAGAGGCAGAAAAATCGTTGAAGGTTAAAGTCGAGGTGAAATTCCCATGGAGCAAGCCCCAGAGTATTTTTGCGAAAGTTTCGATAAATGAGAATCAGGCAGCTAAAAAATAAAGGGCAAAGCGACTTAGCCATTCATCCTAAATACAGAAATGAACTAACCACTAATCTTCACTTAGGGTCTTTTTTCGACCTGCTTGAGCACCA
>JBAWXO010000044.1:0-9332 GCA_037144035.1 Kiritimatiellales bacterium | reverse complement strand
TCGCGGTGAAAAAGCGCCAGCAATTCATCGATTTGACGGTTTCCGCGGAGACGGCGGGCTGCTTCCGGAGTCAGCGAGAAAAGAGCTGTTTCGGAACAGGAAAAAAAAGCCGACAGCGCGAGCAGCGCGGGCATCAGTAACAATGGAAATATGGTTTCTGGAATTGAATTCAACGTGTGTCACATCCTGTCTATGTGGTAGAGTTTGCCGGTTTTGGACACTTTTTGCAACCTGCGATCATCATGAAGCAAACGAACGACCAGTCATTGAAGTGGGAACTCGACCGAGAGCGCTTCTGTATTGAGGATCGCTTTCCTCCGCCCGAAAGGCGCCCCGAGAGGCGAATCAGTGATATTCTGACAGGCCTGCTACAGAAAGATGAGACTGAGGCCGTCGTACTGCCCGAAGTAATCGCTGAACGGTGGCCGGTGATTGCAGGCGACCAGCTTGCAAGTCATGTGCGCCCTTCGCATCTAAAAAACGGGGTTTTATATCTGCAGGCAGATCACCCCGGATGGCTGGCTGAGTTGCGTCGCCTGCCCAAGGCAGGACTGCTTAAAAAAATCTCATCCATTCCGGACGTCCCGGAAATTAAAGACATCCGCTTTCAACTGGATCCCGCCATCCGGACCGGCCGGAAATAGAAAGGCCGACTCTCGGGCCGGCCATGAACCATTGGTTGTTAAAAGATGGATCGATGAACTTTTATCCGGTCACCGGCCTCAACAAGCGGATCCTCTTCAGGATACTTCTCAAGATATTTGGCGTCGTACTTTATAAGCTGCCCATTACGGGTAATTGTGACCTTGCTCTCATTGGCATATTCCGTGTACCCGCTGGCTGCCGCAATGGCCTGTAAAAGAGTTGTGCGACGGCTTAATGGATATTCCTGCGGGTTTTTTACTTCACCCTCCATGTAGTAGGCTTTGGCGGTGGTAATTACATTCACTGTGATGTTCCGGTAAATCTTCCCCTCTGTGTAGATGCGCTGAATTTTATGCTCCAACTCCGAGGTCGTAAGCCCGCTGGCCTTTACCGGGTCATTGATATAGGGGATCGTAAGGTTTCCCTTTTCATCGATCACAGTTTCAATCTGCTTCTCTGTTGGAATACCCAGCAGATTGATTTGGATCGGGTCCATCGAGCGCAACTTATACAGCCCCACTTCTTCGCCGGACACCTTTGCATAACGGCCGGCGCACCCCGCTATCATAAATGGCATCAACAATACAAAAAATATTCCCGCTTTCTTCATCCATGCTCCTTTTAGGCCGCGCCCTGTGGTCCCTGAGAAACGACCGGATTCGATTCCTGTGAACGGTAATAATAATAATTCGAATAATACGAATGGTAATAATAGTAATAATCATCGCGCATGATATTGATATTATTCAGCACCACGCCTACCTGCGGGACGCCGAGTGTGTCCAGCATCTGTTTGGCGCGAATGATCATTTCGCGAGGATATTTACGATACTGCACCACCAGCAACACGCCGTCCATTTCCTTGGCGATAACGGCGGAATCGCTGATACCCACCAACGGCGGCGTGTCGAAAACGACAACATCATATTTCTGCTTCAGGCTGTGCACCAGTTCGCTGATGCGCTTCGGATCAAGTACCCCCAGCGAGGTGCGAGGCAGACGTCCGCTCGGCAGGAAGTGAAGGTTCGGAACACTGGTTGTTTTAATGGCTTCTTCGACCGGCACGTCACGCAAAAGTACATTGGTCAACCCGAAGCGGTTCGACACACCGAGAATGGTGTGCTGAACAGGACGGCGCAAGTCGGCGTCTACCAGCAGAACTTTTTCATTCTGCTGTGCACAGATATAGGCCAAATTAAACGCTGTGGTTGATTTCCCTTCGCCGGCACCGCCGCTCAGCACCGCAAAGGCGCCTTTGCGGGGACCTCCAGCATCTGTGAACGCCATATTCGTGCGCAACACGCGATACCCTTCGGCGTGTTCGCTATCGGGACCTTCTTCAATAAGCGGACGTACTTTCTGGGGAATAAGCCCCAGCACTGGCAGATCGAGCCAACGTTCGACATCATCAGCTGTTTTGATGGAGGTATCGAGGTACTCGATAAAGTAGGCCAGACCAATGCCGGAACCCAGACCGATAAAAATGCTCATCAGCACATTAAGAATCAGATTCGGACTGATCGGCCGGGTTGACTCTTCTGCTGAGTCGACAATTTCGACCGGCGTGCGGGGAATCTTCAACGTAATTCCCTCCTGTGCGATGCGGGATTTGAGCGCATTCATAATAGCCCGCTGGATATCCAACTCCTGCTGCGCCTTATTAAACGGAACAAACTTCTCCCGTTGACTATCCTGATCACTCGACTTAACGCCGCGCAACTCCTCTTCCAATGCTCCAAATTTTGATTTGGCAATGATGTACTGTGCCTGCGTCCCTTTTTTAATCCCCGCCAAGGCTCGCTGCAGTTTCACCACCAGTTCGTCACGAGCGGCCTGCGTCTGTTTTACTTCAGGATAGTTAGGGCCGTAATTTTCAAGCAACGAAGTCAGCGCTACATCGTAATCCTTGATCTGGGAGCGCATAGCCTCCATAAAGGGATCCTGTGTAAGATACGAGGAGGCCGTCTGCAGATCCTCATCATTCATGGAATCCAGTTGCTCAAAGCGGGCTTTTGCCACCAGCATTTCAACACGAGAGGCAATGCGATCGCCTTCCAACTGCTGTAAACGGAGCTTTTCGACGCTGTTTTCACTTCCTGAATAGGAGCCCGGCAGAACGGTAATGTCTAGATCCTGGCGAAGCTGTTCAACGCGCTGCGAAGCCAATTCCACTTTTTCCTGCTGTTTTTCTAGCTCGCGGCTCAAGGCATCCATAGCGCGCGTCATCTCTTTATATTTAAGATCCAACCGGGCGTCGCGATAGACGTCGGCCAGTTCATTGGCGATGCGCGCAGCCTCTTTCGGATCCTCGCGCCTAGCCGTCAGAGAAATCAGGCTGGTATCACGGTACTGGCTTACATCCAGACTCGACCGCAGGATTTTATAAGCAACTTCTTTTGGGATTTTCTCGGCCTTTTTACCCCAGACTTCCTGTAAATTAAGCCGGTTGATTACCTCGTAAAGGATTGGTTTAGACTGAATAATTTCAAACTGCGTGCGCAGAAAGTACGGGTCATAGCCTCGAGTTCCGCCCATCGGTGACGGATTAAACGGATCAATATCCACGCTATCATTATTGACTTCAATGCGGGATTGCGCGGCATATATCTTCGGCAGAGTGAAGGTGTAGGCCGCTCCGGTAATCACCACCAGAAAGAGAACCGCCAGAACGATCTCTTTGCGGGACCGGATAACCCGCCAGTAATCCAAAAAGTGGAGTGTTGTTTCTTTTTTCTGGTTCTCATTCATTAATACAACCCTCTATTAAATGATTATGGTGAGGCGGTTAACCTCACCATAATTTTTAGAAATCCTCGATACAATTTTTTTAGTTCAGCTCTAGACGCCAGCCAACATCCACCACATTCTGCTCCCAGCTGTTGTTTTGATAGCTACGGTCAGTTTCACTATGCCTCAGGCCCAGTTCAAGAAAGTTCATGCGGTTAAGCTTATAGGTGAAGCGCAGTTCAATGTCCATGCGTTCTTCTGTTTCACTCTTTGGACTACTGGTTGTGGCGTCTTGTGCATCATAGGCTATGTTTGCGAAGCGCGCCGTGGCTTTCGCCATCAGCTTGGCGGTAATATCGTGCTGTACGCCGAACGCTAATTCGGTCGTGTTCTGTCCTCCGTAACCTTGATCATCAGAGGCCTGATAAGACATGGCGAGATCACTGGTCAGTCTGGTTCTCGGAGACGGGCTGTACACCAGCCCCGCTTTGACCAGCGGGTTTAAGGAGGACTCATTACTTGCTTTATTAGTCTCCACAATAACGCCGCTGCTGATGGCCGTTTTATTATAATCAGAAAAATTAGGCTGAACATAAGTCACACCGGCCTCAACGTGTCCCTGCCACTGCTGATTAAAGGTGTGATTAAGCCCAGCAGACAGATCGGTCGCATCAAAGTAAGCGTTCTGTTGTAAATAAGTAGTGTTGGTGCCATATGCAACGCTATCCACCGGCTTATTATCATACGTCGTTTTGCGTTGACCCAGATTCAGGGTTGCATAGGTTCGTTGCGGGACAAGGTCTCTTTTCCACGATACGGTTCCGCCGATGGTCGTATAGTCCAGGGAATCGTTTTCCTTGTCATTTCTCAAAACTTCATGGCTCAAAGCACCTGTCAGCCGGTCTTTCCCGGTCAGCACGTAATCGGCTGATGCGTCGATTTTATTGTAGAAATAATTATACAGCTTGTCGGTGTTGTTCCCAGCCGTCGTTCCCGAACCTGACTTATCCCCACTGCGATAATATTCGGAAAGGCGCAACAACAACCGGGGAGAGACACTGTGGTTTAACATGACATACAGATTGGGATTAAATCGATTGTCGCCTGATTCAGTCAGAATATTAAACTGCGATTTTACCATCATATCGGTGCGGTCAGACAGCGCCGCACGGAACGAAAGATCAATGATATCGGTCACGAAGAATGACCCTTCGCCGTTGGAGGAGGCGTGAATGTTGTCATTGTAGCCCATACGGACGGTGTTGATGACCTTGAATGGACCTTCGCCTTCAGCGAAAAGCTGCCCGATCATCATCCCTGCAAAAACAGGTATCCAAAGTTTTGCTTTGTTCACGCCAACCTTCCGGTAAAATTAAAATCCCTATAAACTAACAAACTCCAGCGGTTCGAATAGTTTGGGTCATATCCTTGTGGCAGGTAAATCATTGTCGCTAGGAAAAGAATCCCAAAACGGAAACCATGTTGGGTCGCCGCCGCCCAGTTCCTTATCCCCGCCGCCCATTTCCTTATCCCCACCACCCAACTGCTGTCCGCCGCCCAACAGCTGCCCGCCACCGCCCAGAAGGGCTTCCATTCTCGGAACTACAGCCTTAACCACCTGCTGGTAATTGCTGAACACATCGCTGGCTGTAATGGCCGATTTACTCAACCCAAGATTCTCCGCCCCGCCACCTATCATAACGGCCGCAATTGCATCGCGAATGGCTAGTAGATTCCCCGTGGCTGCCGCCTCGTTCAGAATTGATATCAACTGACTTTGAATGGCTGCCGAATCAGATGTGCCGGCATAGATCGCCCGCACGGCATCAAGAACGGCCTGCCCGACGGCCGAAGACCCCTTCGGTTGCGCCGCAAGCTGCGCCAAGCCGAGATCAGCAAAAACCGGAGCCGTCAGGAGTGTTGCGACGGCAACAGAAGCAAAAAATAGTCGATACATATTTTTTGTCATTTCTAAAACTCCTTCTGCTTTTCACACTACAGTCGACACACTACAGTCCAAAAAACCTTCTTACTTCCGGAAGGGAACCCTCTGCGGTTCTTTGAACCAACTTACCCCAAATGAGGTCCAAATCTATATCATTTAGCAGGCAATAGTCAACCCACGTTTTAGCCGCTAACGGCTTTTTAATACGCCCATTTACGACCTCCGCCTCTCCCGAAAGAAGCAGAATGGACTGACCAACCACCCGCGCGCAATCCTCTTTCGTTACTGCCTTATCCGGGTCGATCAGATCAAACAGCGAAAAAGAAACCCCTTTGCCGTTTAAAAATGTAACGCACTCCTCCATCGAAGCATTCTGCCCGACATAGTCTCTGAAATGGCCTTTTGCCAAAATAACAGCCAGATCTCCAAAAGTAGGCGCCGAAGACCGAGCGCTCCCGACGGCCAAAAAGAGAAAAATGGTTATATGTTTTAAAAACCGCATATTAAACCTGACTGAATATATCCTATTTAGGTAATTTTACACGCATAAAAATTAATCATTTTACCCGGGATGCGCAACAGCTATTTCCGCGGACCGTCGATGCGGTTGATGATGGAGCGGATGACGGTGAGGTAAAGATCATCTTTAAGAACCAGGTCTTCGACGCCGACGTCTATGCTGGGGTTGTCATTGACCTCGATGACGTAGATTTTGTCATCGATCTGTTTCAGATCCACGCCGTAAAACCCGTCGCCGATGAGATTAGCCGCCTTGAGCGCGGTCTGCACGACGGCAGGTGGAGCATCTTCGACCCGCAGGGTTTCGCTTTTTCCAAAGCGGCTGTCACCGCTGGGCTCGCCGTTCCAGTTGCAGATCTGCCAGTGTCCGCGAGCCATGTAGTATTTGCAGACATAAAGCGGCTTGCGGTCGAGGATCCCGACGCGCCAGTCAAAGTCAGAGGCCATGAACTCCTGCGCGATAATCAGGTCGGATTTTTCAAACAGCTTATCCAGCTTCTCGCGGAACTCGGCCTCGTTCTCCGCTTTGACGACCCCCTGTGAAAACGCGCTATCGGGCTGCTTGAGCACACAGGGAAAAGAGATTCCCAGACTCGCCGGAGAACTCTTCAGTGATTCTCTCTGAAGAATAACTGTGCGTGGCGCGGGCAACTTGGCCTGAGCCAACCGCTCAGCGAGATACACCTTGTTGGCGCAGCGCATGATGGACCACGGGTCATCGATGACAACCAGCCCTTCGGCGTGGGCTTTGCGTGAAAAGCGGTACGTATGGTGATTGACCGCGGTGGTTTCGCGAATGAACAGCGCATCGAACTCAGGGAGGCTACTGTAATCCTCCCGTGTGATGAATTCAGTGTAAACATTGAGTTCGTCAGCCGCCTCTTCAAATTTTTTGAGCGCCCGCTTACAGGACGGCGCATTTTTCTCATCCGGATTAACGAGAATGGCCAGATCGTAGGCATACTGCTGAATCTGCGTGTCATGAAACCGTTTGCGCGAAAAATAGGTGCGGGCGAATTCGGCGATGTGCTCCTGGTCAATTTCAGGTATCTGGCCGAGCGAAAGCGGCGTGATCTGCTGAACCAGCCATTTTTTGGTGAATTCAAAACTAACCTTGAGCAGCGGTGCCTGAAAAAGATTGTAGAGCGAACGTCCGATGTAACGGTGCTCCGGCAGGACGGTCTGGCCGAAATAGATATAAAGAGTGAGTTCCTTCTCGGTCACCTTGGCGAAGGTCTTCTGAATCAGCTCATCAATATCCTCGGCGATGGTGCGGATGATGGTCTGAGAGCGGAAGTCCTGCATGGTGGTGACGCTCGGAATGGCGCGGTGGTCGCGGGCGGCGGCCAGCAGAGAGACGTAATAACCGACCGTCTGGTAGCGATACGAGCGGCAGAGATTGAAGACGCGCGCGTTTTTCATTTCCGCATAGCGGCTTTCGGTCAGGTAGGCCTTAGCCGAAACCACTTCGACTTCTTCAATATCAAAAGTCCAATGCGCCGGATTGTTCAGAATAATCAGATTACGAACGGCCACGAACGCGCCCTCCTTGTTGCGCGGTCTTCATCTCCAGCCGCATGCGGACAGCATGGCGGTCTGAAGCGTGATAGTGTCTCAATGTTTTTTTAATTTTAAAGCCGAATTTTTCATACCAGCGGATCAAAGCGAGACTGCTCTCCTCCGCCTCGAGCGTCATCGCAGTGCAACCTGCGCGCCGCGCCAGTGTTAAAGCCTTCTCCATCATCCGCCGGCCTGCACCGCTGCCGCGGAAGTCGGTCAGCACTGCGATGGAGAAAATACGGACAGAGCGCAGATGATGATAAAGCACCATGGCGCCGACGGTTTCGCGGTCGGCCACGGCCACCCAGACGCTCTGGATCGGACTTTTAAGGCTGTGGCGCAGGGCGCGCGGACTGGAACGAAGATCCTCGTGAAAACAGATTTCTTCTATCTGTTCAATCGCCGGAAGGTCTTTCTGTGTCGCGGCCCGGATGTGGATGGTACTCATGCGCCTTTCGGGGGAAAGATTACCGGCCTTTGCTGCGTTTACGCATGGTGGCGCCGACGCGCAGACGGAGCGCGTTGAGTTTGATAAAGCCCGTCGCGTCGGTCTGGTCGTAGCCGCCCGCTTCGTCGAAGCTGACCAGCTCGGGGTTGTAGAGCGAGAATGGCGAGCGGCGGCCGCAGACATGCACTCCCCCCTTAAAGAGCTTGACGCGCACATCGCCGGTGACGGTTTCCTGACTTTTGTCAATCGCGGCCTGAAGCATTTCGCGTTCGGGCGCGAACCAGAATCCGTTGTAAACGAGCGTGGCGTATTTCGGAATCAGTGAATCGCGCAAATGCATCACTTCGCGATCCATGGTGATGGATTCCATCGCGCGGTGCGCATGGTGCAGAATCGTGCCGCCGGGCGTTTCATAGATTCCGCGATCCTTCATGCCAGTGAACCGGTTTTCGACGATGTCGATACGTCCGATGGCGTGTTCGCAACCGATGGCGTTAAGTTTGCGGATCAGCGCAGCCGGCGAAAGTTTTTCGCCATTCACCGCGACAGGGACACCCTTTTCAAAACTGATTTCAACATACTCCGGCTTATCGGCGGCCTGCGACAGCGGCTTGGTCATGCACCACATCTTTTCATCCGCCTCGTTCCACGGATCTTCCAGAATGCCGCCTTCGAAGCTGATGTGCAGCAGATTGCGGTCGGTGCTGTAGGGTTTCGATTTGGAAACCGAGCAAGGAATGCCGCGCTCTTCGAGATATTGGATCATGTCGGGACGGCCTTTGAACTTGAAAACCTCCGGCATGCGCCACGGGGCGATGATTTTGATATCGGGCTTCATCGAATAGGCTGTCAGCTCAAAGCGAACCTGGTCGTTGCCCTTGCCGGTCGCGCCATGACAAATCGCTTCCGCGCCTTCGGCGATGGCGATATCCATCATGCGTTTGGCGATCAGCGGTCTGGCAATCGAAGTTCCGAGCAGATAGGTGCCTTCATAGATGGCATTGGCCTGCATCATGGGGAAAACAAAATCCCGAGCGAACTCTTCGCGGACATCGTCCACCACACACTTAATCGCGCCGTGCTTCAGGGCTTTGGCTTCCAGCCCATCGAGCTCCTCTTCCTGCCCGACGTTTGAACAGTAGCAGATGACCTGAGCCTTGTATGTTTCCTGCAACCACGTGAGAAGAACGGTCGTGTCCAGACCGCCCGAATAAGCCAATACCACTTTCATCATTCTCTCCAACTGTTCTGTATCAAAAGTTTCCGCAACTGCCGCTCAAGTTCCTAGATGTTGGCCTACACGGTATTCCAAACCAGCGAATAATCCACTCCGAAATAATGGTGAATTAATGGTTCTTCCCGGAAGTGCGTTTTTGAAGCCGCCGGGATCTTTCTTTCGCATTCCAATCCCTGGACGCTCAAGGCAGGAGGAGATTTCCAGCGAATGGGGATTATCGTCTGGGGTGACCCGAAACCACAGGCTCCTCG
>JBAWXO010000043.1:0-9346 GCA_037144035.1 Kiritimatiellales bacterium | reverse complement strand
GGCATTTAAAAATCACCACCACCGGAATCCGGGCCAGCTGGGGGTAAAGCGCGCGCCAGTCCGCACTTTCATACGGCACCTTAGCTCGGATTTCCTCTTCGCTCATGTTGGGAATCGGCATTGGCGCGGGTTCCAACAGGCGCTCGACGACTAGTCCGGCGGCATGAATCCACTCCGTGAGGGTCGAAATTGGCCAAGGTTGTGCCGCGCTCATGGTTTTATCGTCCAGCGACATTCGCACATCCGGCTCGGGCCGGAAATAGTCCGGCAGAAAGACGCCGTCTTCGCCGTCGCCGATATCGAGCCATTCGCCTGCGTAGAGCGGATGGCCGGTTGTCAGCAGAAATATTCCGCCGGGCTTAAGCATCGTGGCGGCATCGGCAATTACCTTTTGCGGGTTGGCGGAAAAAGGTAGCGCATACGAAGAGTGAATAAGGTCAAAGGCCGGTTCATTCCGCAAGCCCTCACGCAGTGAGTCCATCGAGATACGCCGGAAGTCGATTTCGACTTTTTCGGCGGCGGCGAGTTTTCGTCCATGCGCCAGCTGCTCTTCCGAAATGTCGACGGCGATGCATGGCGCGCCCTGCTTGGCGAGGAAGATGGAATTCTGCCCCCCGCCACAACCGACTTCCAAACAGCGGGAAAAGTTTCCAATGTTTGGAAGAAGCCGGAGAGTGGAATCACCGGGTAGGAGCGGGCCGTAGTGGAAATCGTCGGTGGAAATGCGCGTTTCACGCTGATAGAGCTCCGCGAGAGCGTCCCAATAGCGCTCACTGCTTTGATCGTTGTTGCCTTTGAATCGCATAGAATCGAACCGTTGAGCCGGTGCTTATGGCTTGTCGATGAGCGTCTGGAGTTTCTGTGCGAGATCAGTGAACCCGCGCTGTTTGGCGAAGCTGGCGGCGGTATCGTTATCTTTGTCTTTCAGTTTCGGGTCGGCGCCGTGTTCAAGCAGGATGTCAACAACCGGCGAAAGACCTTCGGCGGAGGCAAACATCAGTGCGCTGAAGCGATCCGCGGCATCCACCGCATTGATCTCGGCTCCTTTTTCGAGCAGAAGCCGGACCGCGGCGGGGTAGGGGCCGGAAGCGGCGAACATAAGGGCCGTGCGGCCGTTGCTGTCGCGCAGGTTGATGTCTGCCTTGGCAGCCAGTAGCGCCTGCATGGCTTCAACATGACCATCGAAAGACGCCAGCATCAGCGCGGTATTCCCGTTTTCGTCTTTCTGATTGACCGGCATTCCGTTCTTGATGGCTTCGGAAATCTGCTGTGTATTGTTGCTGAACGCGGCCGTCGCAAAAGCGGCGATGGCTTCAGCGGTCGGCGGCGTAAGGGGTGCCGTTTTTTTTTCACAACCGCAAAGCGCGAGCGTGAGAATCAGCAGGGCCGGAACCATCGTAATACGCATAAAATCTCCTTGGTTAAGCGCGAACCATAAAGTCGCTGTCATGGGATTGCCAGCACTTATTCGCAGGCACGTTCAGTGATCAGAAACACCTTGTCCTGGCGGCGCGCTTTGCGGGGCAGGGCCAGCGTGACGACATCCTTCGGTTGCGCGGTTTCAGCGGGCTCGCCGTTGACGCGGAGATCCTCGATAGTGAAACGGAGCGCGCCGGTGGTCGGCCCTTCGATCAGAAGCGGGTCGCCGTTTTTAATCGCGTGGCGCCGCACGGTAAATTCGGCAATATTGGCTTTGCTGAAGAAATTACTGAGCACGCCGACTTCGTCGCGCTGTTCGCTGGCTTGCGAGTCGGCGGCACCCGCCCATTCGCCGAGCTGGGTTCCGCAGTAATAGCCGCCGTGCCAGAAGCCGCGGTTAAACACTTTGCCCAGTTCGGCAATCCAAGGGTCAAATTTTTCCGGCGTGTAGGTTCCGGCGGCCAGCGCGGCGAGCGCCTCGCGGTAAACCCGCGTCGTCACCTCGACGTAATCGGCGGAACGCCCGCGCCCTTCAATTTTCAGCACCGAAATTCCGGCGGCGGTGATTTTATCCAGATATTGAATCGTGCAGATATCTTTCGGCGACATGACGTACTTGTTGTCGATCACCAGTTCCGCGCCGGTTTCCTCGTCGGTCACGCGGTAACTGCGGCGGCACGGCTGGAAGCAGGCTCCGCGGTTGGCGGAATGGTCGTACTGCGCGAGGCTCATATAACATTTGCCGCTGACGGCGACGCAGAGCGCGCCGTGGGCGAACAGTTCGAGACGGATCAGTTCGCCGGACGGCCCGCGCAGGTTTTTCTCCTGAACTTTTTTCGCGATCGAGGAAATCTGCTCGAGCGAAAGCTCCCGCGCCAGCACCACCGTATCGGCATAGCGGGCGTAAAATTCCAAGGCCTGAAAATTGGTGACGTTGGCCTGCACCGAAATATGCACCTCGAGGCCGATGGCGCGGGCATATTCAATCGTCGCGATGTCGGTGGCGATGATGGCGGAAACGCCGGCGGACTTCGCGGCGTCGCACAGCGCATGCATTTCTTCCATCTCGCCGTCGTAAACAATCGTGTTCAGCGCGAGGTAACTTTTTACTCCGGCGTCGCGGCAAAGCTGCGCAATCTTCGGCAAATCTTCCGGAGTCAGGTCGGCGGAGCGGGCGCGCATATTGAGTTTACCGACGCCGAAATAAACGGAATCTGCCCCGGCGCGGATCGCCGCCGCCAGCGCCGCTTCCGATCCCGCCGGAGACATCAGTTCGATTGCCGATTTTCGATTGCCGATTTCAGATTGAGTATTCATGGATTAAGCGTCGGGAGTGTCCACGGTTCAGCGCGGTTTCGCAACCCAGAAGCTTGGTTAACGCTGGGAGGCCAGCTTGTTCGCTTCGCTGATCAGGCGGAGCGATTCTTGCCACTCTTCGCGGAGAAACGATTTGAACGCCGGAATCGCCGGATGCGGCGGTAGCAGCCGGTCGTTACGCTGAATGACGCCGACGGCATTCTGATAGTTCCAGAGCAGGTCGATGTATTCGGCGCGGCGTTGCGGCGAAATCAGCAACGGTGGATTTCCGCCTTTCAGCAGCGGCAGGCTGGCGATCAGCCGGGCGACACGCCCGTTGCCGTCGAAGAATGGATGAATACGCACAAAGCTCAGATGGGCCAAGGCATAGACATTGATCGCCTTTGCTGGCGAAGATGCTGTATTCAGTTTCCGGTTGAATTCCTTGATCCAGCGCGTCATCAACACGGGTGTGTCGTCCGGTTTGGCGTATTCCATATAAACCGGCTTGCCGTCGCGGACGCCGGTTGTTCCGTTAAAGTCGCGTTTCCAGTCGCCGACCGGACGCAGAGAATCAATCGGGCTTTTCTGCATCACACAACGATGCAGGTTAAACAGATCGTCTGCCGTAATCTTGTCTTTTTTCAGCAGATCATAAATCAGCTCAATGGCTTTGGCATGGCCGTATACCTCTTCATGATCTTTAAGCGATTTGCCGCTGATCGTCAGCCCAAGCTCCAGAACCTTGACGGTTTCGCCCAGCGTCAGCGTATTGCCTTCGAGCGCGGTGGATTCGTGCGTCCAGAGCGCGGTGAACTGCTTAATCAGCGACTCGCGGATATCGGCTGGAAAAGTTTCGTAAAACAAGGCCGAAGGCTTCGCCGCCCTTTCCCGTGTTTTCAGAAAGGAAAACACTGCGTTATAGGTGACATTCAGGCCGTATTCGCGGTTCAGTATTTCCGCAATTTTACGGAGCGGAACGCTCTGTTCGCGGAGCTCGTGAATTTGCGCCTCAAACCGCGCCAGACTGGACGAAGAACTCTTCATAACGGGGATAAACTGCTCTCTAGGCCTTGTTTTGTCACGATTAAAAAATAACAAATCGGAACAAGTTTTTGGTGACAAGTGTCGCCGGTTTAGAGAGTGCGGCCACCGTCCGCACCCACAGTCTTCTGTAGCTGGGGTCGCCGCCCCCAGTAAGTTGGAGAGGGCGCACCAGCCATTTCCAGTTTGCCACGCCCAAACCGTCCGGCTAGATTCCGGCGTCGGTTATCTAACCCGTAGGAAACTGAAACCCTGTTTGGACGCGAGAAGATGAAAAAGATTGTCTGTCTGGTGACCTATTGGCTGATTGTCCTCGTGCCCATCGCGCTGATTCTGGCGTCCATGCCGCAAAAGCGGCGGCTCATCCTTGCCATTCCGGCCGGTATGGTCTTGGCCTTGTTCGGTGAGCGCGGACTGAAAAAATGGAAACAGTTCTGGCGCGTGGGATAATGCGATTCGTTTGGAGGGGCACCGGCCTCGGTGACCAAGGACGGCGGGGCCGCCGTCCCTCCAATTGTAGGACGTGCTTCCCGTATTCGGGAGCGCGTGCTGATCTGAACACAGGCTCCCCAGAATACCGGGGAAGCCTGTCCTACAATCCTCCGGCAGACATGCCCATTTCCAGTTTGCCACGCTTAAACCGACCGGCTAGATTCCGGCATCGGTTGTTTAACCTGTAACACGGTTGGGATTGAATATGAGAACAATCAAAATCCACGGGGACAATTGGGATATCGACTACATCAAGGCGATGCTGTCCACTGTCAGGCAGCAGCGATTTGAGAAGGCCCAATGGCAATCGCGGGATGCGCTTGTGAGTAAGGACGGCTCACGTGCAACTATCTACACCGGACAACCGTTTGACGCGGCGAAGTTCACGATACAGAAGAACTTCTGGGACCACGACCATTGCGAAGTTTGCAACTGGACCTTTTCTACTTTTGAGGGGCCTGATCATACGGCGGGATATTTTAATGGGTACAACTGGCTTTGCTCGGAATGCCACGACAGATTTGTGGTAGGCAACGAGCTCAAGGCCGCTCAAGAATAGAATACATGCGTCGCTCTACGGCGCTTGTGTTTCGGTCCGTCGGATTAAGTTTCCGGCGAGCAGTCCACAGGCGGCACCGATATCTTTGCCGCCGCTGTAGCGTCGGGCGACGGGCGAGGCGAGATGCAGACGTAAGGCATCGCGGAATGTTTTCAGTTCTTCCGGCGAGGGCGGGATGAATTTTAAGGTAGAGCAAGCGTCCCGCTTGCTTGAAACGACCGGGACGGTCGTTCTACTTTCGGGATCGTTCACATCAATCAGATCGAGCATGACCGGAAGTCCGCGCGTCAGTTCGGCCAGTTGTTTGGCATCTTCTTCGCCGGTGTTGACGCCGGAGATCATCGTCCATGCCAGTGTGATCCGCTCACCGGTGGCTTGATGGCGTTCGCGCAGCGCATCCATCAGTTCGGCGGTGGAATGCGCGCCTTCAACTGGCATGAGTTCAAGCCGCTTCTGCGGATCAGCGGAAGTCAGCGACACGACCAGCCGGAACGGATGCTTTTCCGCGGTGAAGCGCCGGATGGCGGGCACAATTCCGGCGGTGGAGACGGTGATCGCTTTGGCGGAAATGGCGCCGCCGCAGGGTTCGGAGAGAATGCGCGCGGCGCGGATCACCTCGTCGTAGTTGAGCAGCGGTTCGCCCATGCCCATAAAGACCACGCCGCGCACCGGATGTGGCGAGTCGTCTCGGATTTTGAGAATCTGATCGACCATTTCCCACGCGGAGAGGTTGCGGATGAATCCCATTCTGCCGGTGTAGCAGAACGAACAGCCCATCGCACAGCCGACCTGCGAGCTGACGCAGGCAATATATTTCTGATCATCGGCGCGATGCAGCAGCGGAATGCGGACGGCTTCGAACGGTTCCGGGCCGTCGCCGCGGAACAGATATTTGGCGAAGCCGTCCTGCGGCGAAACTTTCTTATCCTCAACTGTCAGATTCGGGATTTCGGTCGCGGCGCGGAGAGCTTTCAGCGCCTTCTCCGAAATCTCGGCCTGAACCTCCGGCAGTCTGCCTTTCCGGATGACGACGGCCTGAATCATCCGCGCCTGACGGAGCGTAATGCCGAGCTGGCTGTGCAGTTCTTCGGCGGTTTGGTTTTTTAAGAGAATGGGCATTTGATGCGAATGTTTAAACTTCCGCAGTGTCCAATGTTCGGATAGATTTCACAACCATGAAGAACATCAAGCGAGTCGGGCTGATTGCTTTGTTTATCGGCATCGCCTTTCTGCCGTCGCTCGGCGCGGTCGCTGTGAAACCCGGCGGCTGGTATGCCGCGCTCAACAAGCCGCTCTGGAATCCGCCGAGCTGGATATTCGGCCCGGTCTGTACGTTGCTTTACATCCTGATCGGTCTGGCGGGTTATTTCGTCTGGACGCGCGGCAGACGAGAAGACCGGCTCGCCGTGTTTTCCGTGTACGGCGCGCAGCTTCTTCTCAACGCGCTTTGGACTCCGCTCTTTTTCGGACTGCATCAAATCGGCGGGGCGCTGGCGGATCTCGTGCTGATGTGGTTTATGATTCTGCTCAATATCGGCCTGTTCAGTCGACAAAGACGCCTGGCGGCGTGGCTGTTAATCCCGTACTTCCTCTGGGTCTCGTTCGCCGGCGCTCTCAACGCGGCCATTATGGCGATCAATTGAGGGTTCGGCGGCACTTTCGGCTTTAAAACCCGCCGGCGTTTCCGTAGGGTGGCGCGGTTCCCAGTGAATTTTCTATTATGATTATTCGATGCAAAGCCTATCCACGCGCCGGGTTGATCGGCAACCCCTCCGACGGGTATTACGGGCGCACAATTTCGTTTACCTTTGATAATTTTTTCGCCGAAGTAGTGCTTTATCCTTCGACTGAGCTGGAACTGCTGCCGGGTCCGCGCGACCGGACCGTGTTCGACGGTCTGGAGGGACTCTCTGGTAGCATTGAGAAGTACGGCTATTACGGCGGCTTGCGACTGATTGAGGCGGCGCTGAAGCGGTTTTATGATTACACCCGCGAAGTGGGCATAAAGCTGGAAAAAAAGAATTTTTCCCTCCGCTACTTCAGCGATATTCCTCCGCATGTCGGTATGGCCGGTTCGAGCGCCATCATCACCGCCTGTTTCCGCGCGCTGATGCAGTTTTACGGTGTGGAAATCCCGAAGCCGCTGCTGGCCAATCTGATTCTTTCGGCGGAGAAGGATGAGCTGGGCATCTCCGCCGGCCTGCAGGACCGGGTCGCGCAGGTTTATCAGGGGCTGGTTTACATGGATTTCGACCGCGCGGTGATGGAAAAGCAGGGCTGGGGCAATTATGAAACGCTGCCGCAGGAGAAACTGCCTCCGGTTTATATCGCCTACCGCACCGATCTGGCGGAAGCCTCCGATGTATTTCATAACGATATTCGCGGGCGCTACAACCGCGGCGAGCCCGAAGTGGTCGAGGCCATGAAGTTTTGGGCCGACCTGACGGTCCGCGCTCGCGTCGCACTGCTGGCCAGACGCGCCGAAGAACTGGCCGAACTGATGAACGCCAACTTCGACCGCCGCCGGAAAATCTACCAGATTCATTCGGACAACATTGCCATGGTCGAGGCGGCGCGATCCGTCGGGGCGAGTTCTAAATTCACCGGGTCCGGCGGCGCGATTGTCGGCACGTTTCGCGACGAGGCGATGTATAAAAATCTGTGCCGTGTGTTGGCGCCGATGGGCATTCATGTGCTGAAACCGCATTTAATTTGAAAGGAACAGTTATGATCCGTAAAGCAGTCATCCCCGCCGCAGGCTTCGGTTCCCGCTTTCTGCCCGCGACCAAATCACAGCCCAAGGAAATGCTGCCAGTGGTGGATAAGCCGACCATTCATTATGTGGTTGAAGAGGCCGTCGCTTCCGGCATCACGGATATCTTGATGGTGATCGGCAAATCGAAGCGGTCGATCGAGGAATATTTTGACCGCAATTTTGAGCTCGAAGCCGAGCTGGAGGCTAAACATAAAACGGATCTGCTGGCCGAAGTCCGCAAAATCTCCTCGCTGGCGAACATTTATTTTGTCTGGCAGAAGGAGTTAAAAGGGCTGGGCGACGCGGTGTCCTATGCCCGCTCGCATGTGGGCAACGAACCATTTGCTCTACTGCTGGGCGATACGATTCTGCATTCCGATTCCGGCCGGCCGGTCACGAAACAGCTGATAGATGTCTATAATCAGAAAAACGCCTCGGTGGTTTCGCTGGAAGAGGTGCCGAAAGAAAAGGTGTCGCGGTACGGCGTGATGGCCGGCGAACAGGAAGAGGGACGGCTTTACCGCGTGAGAGATCTTGTTGAGAAACCGGAGCCGGGAACGGAGCCTTCGCGGCTGGCTTTTGCGGGCCGCTATGTTTTTACACCGGAAATTTTCGACTATCTCGTTGAAACAACGCCCGGCAAAAACAACGAAATCCAGCTGACAGACGCCATGCGCAAAATGGTGCAGGAACGGCCAATGTACGGCTGGCAGATTGACGGCCGCCGCTACGACATCGGCAACAAACTGGACTACATCAAAACCAATATCGAGTTCGCTTTGAAGCGCGAAGACCTGCGTGAAAAACTGAGCGAGTACATCAAGGAAACCGCAAAAGGGCTGAAATGAGCGCCGATAAGGCTGGCTGGACGCCGGAACTGGATAAGGAAAATTCAAACGCCGTCTGGGCTCATACCATTCCTTTCCTGGCTTGGCTTTTGATGATGTCTCTGCTGGGCGATCCGTCTGGAACGCGCTACGCCATTCAGACTCTCGGTGGATTAATCCTCCTGCTGCTCTTCCGCCCATGGCGCTGGTATACGCCGCCAAAACTAAAAAATGTTCCGCTCGCGTTGGCCGTCGGTTTGCTGATGTTTGTTTTCTGGGTCGGGCTTGAATCCGAATTTTTCAAAAACGTCTTCCCGAAGATCAGCGAATTTTACGAGCGGTATCTGGTCGGTATGATGAAGTTCGGCAAACTGCGCGAACCGCTCGAACTGGGCGCGAACGGACTCTATCATTACGATCCGCGCACAACCGGCTGGCCGCTTTTCTGGGTCCACATGCTCGGCACCACGCTGGTGATCGGCGCAATCGAAGAGTTCATGTTCCGCGGCTTTGTTTACCGCTGGATGCAGGGCAGTCCTTTTTTCAAAAAAAACATTGGCGTGATGGATGCGAAAATGTGCATCTTGGTGGCCGCGATCTTTGCTCTTGAACACAACGAATGGTTGATGGGCTTTCTTTGCGGCCTGATGTTTACTTGGCTAATGGTCAAAACCCGCGACATCTGGGCTGCGATTCTGGCGCATGCCGTCACTAACGGCCTGCTCGGCTGGTACGCCGTCCAGACCGGCGCTTACTGGTTCTGGTGAGATTTTTGCGTGATTCGGTTCGAAGAGGCACTCGGTGTCAGGTGACAGAGCGATGTTCTTGAAGTTTCAGTTTCAAACGGGCAACATCCCGCGACTAAAGTACTTTTGCAGAACGACTTTCTTTGAACTTGTAGGCTCCTCGCTACTTTGAATGGATAATTTTAGACAGGATAACAGGATCGACAAG
>JBAWXO010000042.1:0-9390 GCA_037144035.1 Kiritimatiellales bacterium | reverse complement strand
CTTGTCATCCATTTGTTACCCTTTTGTAAATGTTCTTATGTTTTTGAGCTTTGCGGGCCGACGACCGACTTTTCTAGTTTTGCTTTACCGCACAGCCTTTTCTTTAACAGCCACTTTTGCGTTCTTTCCTTCGAAAAAGCCCAGCAGTTCATAGTCGCAGTCCGGTTTGACGGTCAGTACGAGAATGGTGTCCACGCTCAGCGCTCCGTAGGATTCCGTCTTGATGCAGGAAACCGCCAGTTTATGCGTTCCCGGCGTCAACCAAACCGGCTCTCCTTTAGCGGCTTTACCATCCACAGCTAAAATGCGTATCTGTACGCCCCGTTCGTCTTTGCCGACGATAAGGCTCTTTTCTGTTGCCCCGGCATACGCCACGAATGGCATTACGAGAAACATGTAGATTAAGCCGGCGGATTTTTTCATGACTGCGCGCCAAAGTTTTTGAGCATTTGCAAGCCGGCGGCCTGGCTCTTTTCGGGGTGGAACTGGACCGCGAAAACGTTGTCTTTCCAAACTGCGGAACAGTATTTCAGTCCGTAGTCGGTTTCGCCCGCGACAATGCTTTTATCTTTCGGCGCGACGTAGAAGGAGTGAACAAAATAAAAGTACGCGCCGTTGTCTACGCCCGCGAACATCGGACAGTCTGGCTTTTTCTGGTTCACCGCATTCCAGCCGATCTGCGGAACTTTCAGTTCGGGCGCAATTTGAAACCGCTTCACGCTTCCTTTAAAAATCCCGAGCCCGGCGATGTCGGGCGTTTCTTCCGAGGTTTGGAAAAGCGCCTGCAGTCCGAGACAGATTCCCATGAACGGCTTGCCGCCGGAAATCCATTTTTGAATCGGCGCAACAAAGCCGTGCTCGGTGAGGTGCGCCATGCAGTCACCAAATGCCCCTACTCCCGGCAAAATAATGGCGCGACATGCGTCCATCTGGCTTGGCGCAGAAATAATTTTCGCGTCCAGGCCGAGAAATTTACAGGCATTGGAAACGCTACCCAAATTGCCCATGCCGTAATCAATGATGCCGATTTGTTTCATGCGAGATAAAGAATTACACCCCGTCCGATTTCATGTACAGTCCGGAAATTTAGGAGAAGCTACGATGAAGGTTTTATTTGTCGGCGGAACCGGCAACATCAGCTCGGCAGTCACCGAGCTGGCGCTTCAGAAAGGGATTGAGCTTTGACTCCTCACCCCAGGACAATCATCCCTCTTCCCTGTGCCCGCCGGAGTGCCGACGATTCGCGCTGATAGCCGCAATCCGATCGACGCCTCCGTTGCGCTCAAGGGACACCAATGGGATTGCGTGGTGAACTGGATTACCTTCACGCCGGAGCAGGCGCAGACAGATCTTGATCTTTTTCGCGGGAAAACCGGGCAGTATATTTTCATCAGCTCGGCTTCTGTCTATCAGAAGCCTCCCGTCTCGCCGTTCATCACCGAAGAAACTCCGCTCGGCAATCCGTTCTGGCAGTATGCGCGCAACAAGATCGCCTGCGAAAAACTGTTTCTTGAGGCGGAGAATTTCCCCGCGACGATTGTGCGGCCGGCGCACACCTATAACACGGTGATTCCAATCGGCCCCGGCGCAAGCGACTATTCGGTTGTCCACCGCCTTAAGGCCGGCGGGCCCGCCGTGATTCACGGCGACGGCACTTCGCTCTGGGCCGCTACTCATGCGAAAGATTTCGCCAAAGGGTTTACGGGGTTACTGGGCCGCTCCGACGCGATCGGAGAAGCGTTTCACATCACCACCGACGAGGTGCTCACGTGGAATCAAATTTACGCGACCATCGCGGAGGTCTTCGAGTGCGCGCCGAACTTTGTGCACATCCCGACCGACTTCTTTGCGAAAATCGACCCCGATGTAAAAGGGCCCGGCCTGCTGGGAGACAAGATGCACAGCATGATTTTTGACAACAGCAAAATTAAACGCTTTGTGCCGGACTTCAAAGCGACGATTCCCTTTCGCGAAGGCCTGCGAAGGACTCGCGAATGGTTCGATGCCGATCCGAAGCGTAAAGAATCCGCGACGGCGGCGTTAAATTTTGAAGCGGCGCTCGATCGGGTTCTCGCCGCATGGCGGAATTGATTTTTTCCAATCCTTGGAAAATTTATGAGTGAAAAATATCACTATTTATTCGGCCCAGTGCCGTCGCGGCGGCTCGGCCGGTCCCTCGGCATCGATGTGACGCCGTTTAAGACCTGTTCTTTCGACTGCGTTTTCTGCCAGTGCGGCTGCACAACGAGGCTTGTTTCGGACCGCGAGGAGTTTGTGCCGTTCGTTGCGGTCTGCGCGGAATTGGAGCGGTGGCTGAAGCAAGACGGCAAAGCGGATTGCATCACCTTCGCGGGATCGGGCGAGCCAACGCTCTATTCGCGGCTCGGTGAGTTGATTGATTTAATCAAGGCGCGCACGCTGATTCCGGTGATTGTTCTTTCGAACGGTACGTTGCTCCACCGACCTGCCGTGCGCGGCGAGCTTTTGAAGGCCGACATCGTGAAGGTGAGCCTGTGCGCATGGGACGAAGCTTCGTTTCAGACGATCAATCGCCCTACCCCCGGGCTTACGTTTGAAAATTTATTGGCGGGTGAGCGCGCATTCCGAAAAGAATTTTCCGGCGCGCTGTGGTTAGAAGTTTTTCTAATGGAGGGAATCAACGCTGATCCGGAGCAGGTGCGAAAAATCGCCGCCGCTGTCGTCGGAGTCCGCCCCGACAAAATTCATTTGAACACGGCGGTGCGGCCGCCGGCTGAGGCCGGCGTGCAGCCGGTCGCCAAAGAAAAGCTGGAGGCGTTGTGCGGTCTTTTTTCACCGCGCGCCGAGGCGATTGCTTCGTTCTCCGCAGATGCTGATGCCGCCGACAAGCTGGACATCGAAAAAGTAATTGATTTGATCCGCCGCCACCCGGCCACAGCGGCCCAGCTGGTGCAAAGTTTCGGTGTTACAACAGCGGCAATTCTTCCGCTACTCGATGACCCGCGCCTGCAAACTGAAGCGCGTGGCGGAGAGACCTATTATAAGTGCCGGTAAAAAGGGCTTGCGCCTCGGGGCGCGTTATGATTAAAAGACCCGCTCTTTTAGCAAGGACTAGGTAAAAATGAAAAAAGAAATTCATCCCGAATATACTGATGCAGAAATTTCGTGCGCCTGCGGCCACGTGGTTAAAACCCGCTCGACCGTTAAGAAAATGCACGTCAATCTCTGCTCCGCCTGCCATCCGTTTTTCACCGGAACGGCCAAAATGCTTGATACGGAAGGTCGTGTAGACCGCTTCCGCAAGCGCTACGGCAAGTAACGACCCGCATCTCAGGCCGGACTCTGTTTTTCGGAGCCCGGCCTTTTTGTGTCCCGACATGTTTAATAAAGCTTATCTAGAAAACCTGCGCCGCCGCATCTCCGGGCTCGAAACGGAAATGTCTGCGCCGGGTGTTGCCGCCAATCAGCAGAAAATGCAGGCGCTGATGCGCGATTATATGCATCAGAAAAAAATTGCTGCCGCGGCAGAAAACTTCCTGAAGCTTCAGGATTCCGCAGCGGAAAGTCGCGCAATGCTCGCAGACGAAGCCACGGACACCGAGCTGCGCGAAATGGCGCAAGCTGAGCTGGCTGATGCAGAGGCCGGGTTGCCCGAGGCAGAAAAAGCGGTGATGATCGCCCTGCTTCCGCCCGATCCTTCCGACTCAAAAAACGTGATCATGGAAATCCGCGCAGGAACCGGCGGCGACGAGGCAGCTCTTTTTGCCGGAGATTTGTACCGCATGTACAATCGTTACGCCGAAAGTAACGGACTAAAGCTTTCTGTTCTGGATGTAAGTCATTCTGAATCTGGCGGATATAAGGAAATTGTTTTTTCTGTCGAAGGCGAGATGGTTTATAAAAAGCTGAAGTACGAAAGCGGCACCCACCGTGTTCAGCGCGTTCCGGCAACCGAAACCCAGGGCCGCATTCATACCTCCGCCGCCACGGTCGCGGTGCTCGCCGAAGCCGAGGAAGTGGATATCGAGATCAAAAACGAAGATCTGAGAATCGATACCTACCGCTCAAGCGGATCGGGAGGACAACACGTCAACACGACCGATTCGGCTATTCGTATCACGCATATTCCGACTGGCGTGGTGGTGCAGTGTCAGGACGAGCGCTCACAACATAAAAACCGGGCCAAGGCGATGCGGGTTCTGCGCTCAAAACTTTACGAGGCGCAATTACAGCAGATCGAGGCCGACCAGTCGGCCGCCCGGCGGTCGCAGATCGGATCCGGCGACCGCAGTGAAAAAATCCGCACCTATAACTATCCTCAAAACCGCCTGACCGATCACCGCATTAATCTCACGCTGTACAAACTCGACCGCGTGATGGAGGGCGACTTGGAAGATGTTTTTGATGCACTCTACGAGCACGATGTGGGGCTGAAAATAAAAACCCAGACCGATAATGCGGCCAAAGGTTGATTTTTACAAAACCACCTGTTTTTTATCTAAAATCATCCTGTTTTTGTCTAAAATCATGTTTATTTTGATAAAAAATCGCCAAAAATTTCCCATTTGCATGCGGCATGTGTCCTGAATAATTTATTTCTTTATTTTGCGTATCTTTAATAAAAAAGCGGCTGTTTTCGATGTTTACCACTCATTTTTTACTAAAAATCGGCGATTATTTGTAAAAAACAGCCAGCCAAACCGTTCGTCCAATTTCACTGGTTTTTTCAACCCGGTGTAGGCATCCGGCCGGAAGTCTAAGATAATCGCCGGGCCTCAGGGCAACCGGATGATTATCCTGAAATGCCAAAGTCGCCGATCCTTCCAGTAGCAGGATCCACTCGTTTTCAGGCAGGTCGTACCAGAACCCTTCTGGAGAAACCTGACCGAACGAAACGATCCGCTCAATGCGCACGCCTTCTGCCAACAACAGTTCCGTAAAAACTTCCTCTGGCGCAGACTCCGGAATATTTTCGAACAGGTTCTTTTTCACTTGCCCGCAAATTTACACCAATTATAAGCGAATAAGAATCCATTTCTTCAAAGTCAGTTTGGCAAATTTTTGCGATTCGTTGTCGCTTTCTTTCTTCCGTTTTCGGGGTTGCGCCTTCATCATTCCGACGTTCCATGAAAAACAAATCCTATGATGTGATCGTGGTCGGCGGCGGGCACGCCGGCTGTGAAGCGGCGCTGGCCGCCGCGCGCCTCGGCGCAAGCACCCTTCTTTTAAGTATAGAAAAGAAATTTATCGGCAAAATGTCGTGCAATCCGTCGATCGGAGGCATTGCCAAGTCACACATAACGTGCGAGTTAGACGCATTAGGCGGTGAGCAGGCGCGCAATACGGACTATACTGGAATCCAGTTCCGGACGCTCAACACCCGCAAAGGTCCGGCGGTTCAAGCCTTCCGTGCCCAGTGCGACAAAGACCTCTACCCAGCCCGAATGCAGGCGGTCATCGCTTTGCAAAAAAATCTGGCTGTCATCGAAGGCATTGTCGCGTCGATCTGGACCGCAGGCGGCCGCCTGCGCGGCGTCACTCTCGAGTCCGGCGAACAAATCGCTGGAAAAACGGTTGTGATGACGTCTGGAACCTTTATGCGCGGTCGCGTGATGATCGGTCAAAAGGTGGTTCATGAAGGTCGATGGGGAGAACGGGCGGTCGATGATCTTTCTGCATCACTAAAGGATTTTGGATTCGAACTGGGCCGAATGAAGACCGGCACACCTCCGCGGCTGCACAAAGACAGTATCGATTATTCGAAAATGGCTATCCAGCCCGGCGACGAGCCGCCGCCATTTTTTTCCCGCGCCGCGCGGCAGGATTATAGAAGGTTCCACGTGGAACAGCGGGAAGGCAGAAACGAAAATGTTCCACGTGGAACTGTGTTCCGTCCGTGGTCTCCAGGAACCGACCAGATTCCATGCTGGTTGACCCATACCACCGAGCAAACGCACCAGATTATCGCCGATAACCTTGAAAAAAGCTCTTTATACGGCGGTTTGGTGGAAGGAACCGGCGTGCGCTATTGCCCGTCTATCGAAGATAAGGTCGTCAAATTCCCGCAGCGGACATCACATCACATCTTTATTGAGCCAGAAGGGCGCAATAATTTGAGGATCTATCCCAACGGGACTTCAAACAGTCTGCCGGAGGATATTCAGCTGGAAATGATTCATTCCATTCCGGGGTTAGAAAAGGCGGTGTTTATCCGTCCGGCATATGCGATTGAGTATGATTATGCGCCACCGACCCAGCTTTCCCATACTCTGGAAACCAAACTGGTTGAAAACCTATATTTTGCTGGGCAAATCAACGGCACAACCGGCTATGAAGAGGCTGCAGGACAGGGCTTTGTAGCTGGAGTCAACTCCGCCCGCAAGGTTCTGGGCCTTCCGGAGTTTGTTCTGGGGCGCGAGGAGGCCTACATCGGTGTTTTGATAGACGATCTGGTACTTAAAGGTACCGACGAGCCTTACCGGATGTTTACTTCGCGAGCTGAGCACCGGCTGACGCTTCGACAGGATAACGCTTGGTTCCGACTGCACGGACGCGCCAAGGATTTGGGCATTGTTTCCGCTGAAGATCTGGCGGAAACAGCGCAGATGCAGGACCAGATTGATGCGGAAATCGCGCGTCTGAGGAAAAAGTTTCACGGAGGAGCCTCGCTGGCGCAAATTCTCTGCCGGCCTGATAAGCATTATGCCGAACTGCCCGGCGAAAAGCCGGCGCTGCCGACGGAGGTGATCGAACAGGTCGAGGTGCTGATTACATACGAAGGCTATATCAAACGGGAGCAGGGGCGCATTGTGGATTTCCAAACATTGGAAAAACAGCGCATTCCTTCTGATTTTGATTACGACATCATCACGGCGCTACGGTTTGAATCGCGCGAGAAACTGAAAAACCTCCGGCCGGAAAATCTAGGCCAAGCCGCCCGCATCTCCGGCGTCAACCCAGCCGACATATCGATCCTTTCGGTCTGGCTAAAGGCGACACGGAAACCGTGCCTTAAACTAATCGGGTAAGACTTTTAAGCCCGAAAACCTAAGTTGGGTCGTTATGGACATACATAACCCTATGATGGAAGGTATTTTGTGCTGATCAAAGTCAACTTCGCCGAAGTTGAAAAATGGAATGTCTTTCGCCTCGGAATTCAGAGCAAATTCGAAAGAACTGTAGCCGCGTCTTTTGGAGGGTCGCCGGCCTCGGCGACCATGGACGGCGAGGCCGCCGTCCCTCCAGAGAGAAATGAGATCGGCTGCAACGTTTCATAAAACGCTATAGGAGGTTTTTCCTCAGAAGGCCGCTTCAACTTAGGTTTTCGGGTTAAGATGGTGGTGTCCGCCGCGCGGTTTGGCCGTTACGAATTAGTCGTTATGCATTTCGCTTCTTTTTCTTTTCCTCGAGATCCGGGCGGGACCGGGGAACGAACTTGAGGTCGATCGGCGCGCCTTCGAGTCCGAACGCTTTACGTATTTCATGGTCTAGGTAGCGTTTGTAGGACGAAGTAGCTCGTAAGATGTTGTTGACAAACAGCTTAACTCGAACCGGTTTTACGCCGGCCTGTGTTGCGTAATAGATTTTTAATGGGCGGCCACCAACGCTTGGCGGCGGATTTTTCTGGACGGCATCCTGCAGAATCCGGTTGAGAACGCCGGTGCTGAGCTTTAGCTGAACCTGATCGGAAATATAATCGATTAATTCAACGCTGCGGCGGATGTTGTAGCCCGATTTGGCGGAGAGAAAGAGCAGGGGAGCAAAGTCAAGGAACTGCATTTCTTTGCGCAGCGCCGGTTCGTATTTGGTCTGCGTAACGTCCGCTTCTTCGGCAATATCCCACTTATTTACGGCCAGAATGCATCCTTTTTTAGCCTCGATAATTTTTGCGGCCAGTTTTTTGTCCTGAAGCTTAGGTCCCTCGGTGGCATCCATCAGCAACACGACAACGTCGGCGCTTTCGATGCTCTCTTCGGCGCGCAAGTTGCTGTAATGCTCAACGGCTCCTGATGTGCGGGTGTGCCGGTTGACGCCGGCGGTGTCGATCAGCAGATAGTGCCGCGCATGCGGGCCGCTGCCGATGGTAAAAGGGATTTCAATGCTGTCGCGCGTTGTGCCGGGAATCTCAGAGACGATCACGCGTTCGCTGTTCAATAACCTGTTGATATAAGATGATTTACCAGAATTCGGGCGCCCGACCACCGCCACGCGGAGCGGGGTGCGTTTTTCTCTCGGGGCCGCGGCGGGAAGCTTCGCCAAAGCCGCGCTTATAACAGAATCGACGCCCCGGTTATGCAGGGCGGAAATCGGGAAAACCGGAAACCCTAGTTTTTCAAACTCAAGCGCCTGTTCGTCGCGGGCGGATGTGTCGGCTTTGTTCGCCACAATAAATACAGGACGATCCGCACGATGCAGCAACCGGGCGACCTCCTCGTCCATGGGAACGATGCCTGCGGTAATATCAACTACAAAAAGGATGGCGGCGGCGTCCTCGATGGCTACTGCAACCTGCTTGTTCGTGCTGTCCACGATCACATCGTGCGCCGAACTGGAGTCCATGGTGGCGAGCCCGCCGGTGTCGATCACGTCGAAATACTGTTCGTTCCATTCAGCTTCACAAACCACACGGTCGCGGGTCACGCCGCGTTCTTCGTGAACAATCGAGACGCGACGGCCGACAATCCGGTTGAAAAGGGCCGATTTTCCAATATTTGGCCGGCCGACGATGGCTATAGTTCTGGTTTGGGCGGAAGCACTCATGTCAAAATCCTTTAATAAGGCGCACATTGAACGGGTTGCGCCTTGCAAAAGCAACCCTCTTTGTATAAATCCACATCTGTGGTCGATCTAAATTAAGGAGAAGCTCATGGCAAAAATTACCTTCAAAGGAAACCCCATACACACCATCGGCGAATTGCCTGTAACGGGACGCTCTGCGCCGGACTTCGCGCTCGTTAAGCAGGATCTTTCAGAGGCTGTACTGGCCGATTATAAAGGACTGCGGCTTGTGCTGAATATTTTTCCGAGCATCGATACCGGTATCTGCGCCATCTCGGTCCGCAAATTCAACGAAATGGCGGCCTCACTAAAAAATACCGTTGTCCTGTGCGTTTCAATGGATCTGCCGTTTGCCCAAAGCCGGTTTTGCGGAGCCGATGGAATTAAAAATGTCGTCCCCGCCTCGGCGTTCCGCTCGGCGTTCGGCAAGCAGTACGGAGCAGCCATCGCGGACGGTCCACTGGCCGGACTGCTTTCGCGTGCGGTTGTCGTCATTAATGAGTGCGGCAAAGTGCTCTACACCGAGCAAGTTCCCGAAATCGCGCAGGAACCGAACTACGCCGCCGCGCTCGCCGTGCTGAAGTAGCTTTGGCCATGAAACTTCTGCTGCTCAGCCTCTTGATCGCCGGAATC
>JBAWXO010000041.1:0-9395 GCA_037144035.1 Kiritimatiellales bacterium | reverse complement strand
CCCGGTCGTTGATTTTCACGCGATTATGTCGCGGGTGAATCGTGAAATTCAGAAAAACAATCCGGCCGCGACTGTTGTAGGTCCGGACCGCATACATCCGGGCGCTCCCGGACATCTGGTGATGGCCTATGCGTTTCTCTGTGCCCAGCAAATGCCGGAATATGTTTCAAGCATCGGGATCGATGCCGCCGCCGCTAAAACCACAGAAACCGTTAACTGTGAGGTCGAGCAGATCCGATCCGTCGCCCCGAACGGCATTAGCTTTGCTTGCCGTGAATTCGCTCTTCCGTTTCCTGTTTCGGAAGCTCAGAAACCGGCTTTGAACTGGGTGCCGTTTCAGCAGAAGTTGAATCGGGAGATTCTGACAGTCAAAAACCTTGCTGCCGGATCGTATAATTTAAAAATCGATAATTTACTTGTTGCCGCCTTTTCTGCCGCCGATCTTGATCGGGGTGTCAATCTTGCTGATTATCCAAATACTCCGCAGTACAGACAGGCTCTTGATGTCAAAGAAATCAATGACCGGCGTCTTGAAATTTCAAAAAAACTGAGAACGATCGCGCTGGTGCGTTATCGATTTCTGTCCAATCTCGAGACGGTACCTGAAGATGATGAAGCGCTCAGCAGAATTCTCTATGCTGCCATTGAAAAAATTAAAACGACATCAGGGTATAGTTATCTGAAAAAACAGTGCGATGATTTTATTGAACTCCGGCGGTCGGAAAATGATTTTCGCCAGCAGACGGAAGCCCTGTTTGCCCGGATCGATCAGGTTAATAAGCCCAAGTTTCACCAATGGGAGATCACACCGGCGGACAGAAACTGATTCGTTAGGCCAGAAGTCGATTCTTCCGCTGCCGGTACGGAAAAAAAGCAGAGGTTTTTCTCTTTTTTCGAAGCATTAATGCGCGGTTCCCTGTTATTCTATCTCCAAAACGGGATGATCCCATGAAACTCAACTTCTGGAAAATGCACGGCGCACAAAACGACTTTGTGCTTTTCGACGACCGGCACGGCGGCTTTCCCGCCGCCGACCGGACGTTTATTGCCCATATCGCCGCCCGCCATTCCGGAATCGGCGCGGAAGGGGTTGTCCTGATTCAGAAATCTAAAACGGCCGGGTTCCGGATGCGGTTTTTCAATCCGGACGGCGGCGAGGTCGGAATGTGTGGCAACGGGGCGCGCTGCGCCGCGCGGCTGGCCTTTGAGCTGGGCGTGACCGAAAAAAAGATGACGATCGAAACGGCGGCCGGGCAGCTTGCGGCGCAGGTGATGAGCAAGGGAGTTCGTCTCTGGATGACCGAACCGGTCGACTGGCAGCTGGACGGTTCGCTTGAGTCGGCCGGAGGGCCTCTGGCGTGTGGTTTTGTGAACACCGGCGTGCCGCATGTGGTTATACGCGCAGATGCGTTGCACAGCGTCGATGTGCGGGAGATGGGTTCAGCGGTGCGCTATCACCGCGATTTTGCTCCGGCGGGCACGAATGTGAATTTTGTGGAAGTTTCGCCGGACGGCGAACTGCACGTTCGAACCTATGAGCGCGGCGTGGAGGCCGAAACGCTCGCCTGCGGAACCGGCGCGGCGGCCTGCGGGCTGATCGCGGCAAAGCACGGCTGGGTGAAGCTGCCGGTGAATGTCCATGTGGCGAGCGGCGACGTGTTGGTGGTGGCTGGCGAATTGACAGAGAATGGCGCGCGCAATGTGACGCTGACCGGCCCGACAGCGCATGTTTTTCAAGGCACGATTGAATATTAATTTTAAGTGCGGCGATAAAAGGTGTTCCATATCGTTGCTTTGACGCGGGCGAGAGAAAAGCGGTGATATGGATCGGCCTTTATCACCGCAGTCCAAAGGAGAGATTATGGCTATTAAAGTCGGTAAACCGGCCCCGGCGTTTACGCTGAACGGCAGTGACGGAAAAGAACACACACTGGCCGATTATCTCGGCAAAACGGTGGTGCTCTATTTCTATCCGAAAGATAACACACCTGGCTGCACGAAGGAGGCCTGCGGGTTTCGCGATCTCCGGCCGAAACTGAAGAAACTGAACGCCGTGGTGCTGGGCGTCAGCAAAGACTCTTTGCTGGCGCACGGTGAGTTCATTAAAAAATTCAAACTGCCGTTTGTGCTGCTTTCCAATCCCAATGCAAGCGTGATGCGGAAATACGGTGCATTTGGCGAAAAGATGCAATACGGCAAAACCATCATGGGAGCGATCCGCTCGACGGTGATCATCGGCCCGGACGGCAATGTTTCCAAACATTGGAAAAAAGTGGCGAAGGCGGACGAGCATCCCGCAAAGGTGCTTGAATTTCTGGCGGAGAAATTGAGTTAATTTGGAGTGCGGCGATAGAAGGTATTCCGTATCGCCGCTTTTGATTAGGAATTGTTTTGGAGTGCGGTGATAGAAGGTATTCCGTATCGCCGCTTTTGATCCAGTTAAAGTAAGGTGACGAGCAGTGAAAAAGCGGTGATACGCTCCGCTTGATCACCGCAGTCCAAAAGGGAAACGCAGTCCAAAGGGGTTTATGGAAACAGGATTCTGTCTAGGGTCAAACATGGGTGGCCGGTTACACCTGCTGAGGCAGGCGAAGACGCTGATTCTGCTGGAACCGCAGGTCAAGTTTATCGATCAGTCACCGATTTATGAGACCGAGCCGGTGGGTGTGAAACCGCAATATAAATCCATGAAGTTCCTTAATGCGGCGCTAATCGTGGAAAGCCCGTACATGCCGGAAGAGTGGCTGGCGAAGATTAAGAAAATTGAAAAGACGCTGCACCGCATTCACACAGAAGATCCCAATGCGCCGCGCACAATCGATGTGGATATTATTTTTGCCGGCGATCAGATCGTTGACAGCGACCTGTTGCAGATTCCTCATCCGCGCTGGTCAGAGCGGCGCTTCGTGGTGCAGCCGCTGGCGGATGTTCGCCCGGAGATGGTGCTGCCCGGCACAAAAGAGCCGGTCCGGGAAATTCTTGCCGGAATGCTCAACGACGATGATGTCCGTCTTTTCACGGAGAAATGGTGAAACTATGAAACAGACAGCAGTGAAAATCAGAGCGATGAAGGGCGGGCAGAAGATCGCGACGCTGACGGCGTATGATTATCTGACGGCGCGTTATGTGGACGAGGCGGGCATTCCGCTGGTGCTGGTCGGTGACTCGCTTGGTATGACGATCCTCGGCTACGAGACAACACTGCCGGTGACGATGGACGAAATGGTGCATCACACGGCGGCGGTCTCGCGCGGCGTGAAAGATGCGCTGATCGTTGCCGATATGCCGTTCATGTCCTATCAGGGCACGCTGGAGCATGCTCTGGAAAATGCCGGACGCTTCATTAAGGAAGGGCGCGCCGATGCCGTTAAAATCGAGGGCGGCGCGATGCGCGTGGATTTGATTAAACAACTGATCGCCAACGGTGTTCCCGTGCTCGGCCACATCGGGTTGCTTCCGCAGAGCGTCAAAGAAACCGGTTTTAAAATGCAGGGCAAGACCGACGAGTCCGCGCGCAAGCTGATGGAAGATGCTGTTGCGCTGGAGCAGGCCGGAGTTTTCGCCGTCGTCCTCGAATGTGTGCCAGCCGAACTGGCGCAAAAGATCACCGCCGCGCTGACGGTTCCAACCATTGGAATCGGCGCAGGGCCACATTGCGACGGGCAGGTGCTGGTTTTCACTGATCTACTCGGTCTGGGACACGGCCACGTTCCCGGCTTTGTCAAAAAGTTCGCCGACCTGAAGCCGCAGATTCAGACTGCGCTCGCGGCCTACAAAAAAGAGGTCGAAGAGTCCGCCTTTCCGGAAAGATAAGCCCTGATTTTATAATCTGCTTATAGGGACACATCGGGTAGACTGCGGTCGGCTGTGAGGCTGGCTATGAATATAGTTAAGAAAACTGATCGGGACGTGAGGAGTCGTGCGGGTAAGCGATTCTTTTGCATGGTGTTCATGGCGGGTGTGTTGTCTTGCCCGCCGGCACAGGCTCTCATGCTTCCGCTTTCCACGTCCACACTGGTTGATCTCTCTTCATGTGTCGTTGAAGGTCAGGTAGCCGGTTTGTCTTCACGCTGGACGGCGGACGGTTCTTCGATTGTCACAGAGGTGACGGTGGAGGTAACAGACGCTCTGCTTGGCGAAACCAATTGTGTGACCTTTCTTTATGAAGGCGGCGTTGTTGGGGATATAGGCCAGCGCGTATCCGATATGCCCGCAGTGGCAACCAATCAGCAGGTACTGGTCTTTTTGCGTGAAATGTCCGAGCGGGAAAAGGCGCGAGACAATTCTTCTAAGACTGCGCCAGAGAAACGCTACATGCTGTCAGGATCCGCGCAGGGATTCTGCCGGATTGAAGGAGGGCGCGCGATCAAAGGCGACTTCACGGTCTTGGAAACTCCTGCAACACGAGCGGCAACAGTAATCAGTAATGGCAGTCCTGTGGTCGCGGATGATCCGTCGGTTGTTGAACACAACGTGGATTTAACGGAACTCAAAACCCGCATCCGGCAGCGGATCAAAGAGAAACACCAGCCCGGCAGTACGCCATGAACGCCCGTATTCGCCGATATTTGTTGCTACTGTGTCTTTTTCCGCTGGCCGCACATCCGTTTGAAGTAACTAAAACCAGCACTGGCGCAGAGATCAAGTGGACTGTACGCAGCGTGTCCATCCGGATTAACTCAATCGGTGCGCCCGTCGGAACTGGCACGGCGATCCAGTCGGCCATGAATACATGGAGCACCGTGGCCGGATCCGATTTCGATTTTGTCTATGCGGGCACCACGACCCTTAGCGGGGCGGTTTATGATGATAGAAAAAATGTTTGTAGTTTCGGGGATCTAGGTACAGGCGGGACAATCGCCCAGAACACCTTTTGGTTTAACGACACTACCGGTGCGATATCAGCAAGTGACATTGTCTTTAACACGAACTATGCATGGTCGGTGACCGGAGAAGTGGGAAAAATGGATGTCCAGAACATCGCCACGCATGAACTGGGACATTCGCTCTCATTGGACGACTTATACAATTCCGGCGATTCTCTAAAGACAATGTATGGCTACGCTTCATACGGAGAGACGAAAAAACAGTCGCTCGAAACAGACGACATTGCCGGTATCATTTATCTGTATTCTGCTCCCAGCTACACAGTGACGTTTGACGCGCAGGGCGGGTTAGTGAGTCCGGCGAGCATTATAGTGACGAACGGTCTTACCTACGGCAACCTGCCGACACCGACGCGCGGCGGCTACACATTCGGCGGGTGGTGGACGGGGATGAACGGCACGGGCTCGCAGGTGCTTTCGACGACAACCGTCACGATTACATCGGCGCAGACGCTGTACGCAAAATGGACGGTAAGCACCTATACCGTGACATTCGATGCGCAGGGCGGTTCGGCGGCAAACCCGGCATCTATGATTGTGACGAACGGATCAATGTATGGAGCCCTGGCGACTACGGCGCGAACCGGCTACACGCTTGGCGGATGGTGGACGGGGACGAACGGTGCAGGTTTGCAGGTGACTTCAACGACAACTGTCACGATTACATCGGCTCAGACGCTGTACGCTCAGTGGGCGGCAAACAGCTACACTGTGACGTTCGATGCGCAAGGCGGTTCGGCGGCGAGTCCGGCGTCCACAAATGTGACGTACAATTCGACATACGGAACGCTGGCGACTACGGTGCGCACCGGCTACACGCTTGGCGGATGGTGGACGGGGACGAACGGTACGGGTTTGCAGGTGGCTCCAACGACAACTGTCTTGATCGCATCGAATCAGACACTGTACGCGCAATGGACGGCAAACAACTACACACTGACGGTTAATAGCGGTAGCGGCAGTGGCTCATACATCATCGGACAACAGGTGGCCATCACGGCGAATGCTCCGTCACAGGGACAGATTTTTGATCAGTGGACCGGCGATGTCGCGTATGTAACCAGCGCCAGCTCTGCGGGCACCACGGTGACGATGCCGGCACAGGCCATCGCCTTGACTGCGACGTACACGGACATCACGTATGCCTTGACGGTCAACAGCGGCAATGGTGGCGGTTCGTACACCAACGGGCATCAAGTGACGATCTATGCGGATGCTCCGATGGAGGGGGAGGTTTTCGACAAATGGACCGGTGACGCCCAGTATGTGGACAGCGCCAGCTCCTCAATCGCTACGGTGACGATGCCGGCGCAGGCGGTTAACCTGACTGCGACGTACAAAGACGCCGCCATTTATCACCTGCTGACAACCCGCGCGGGATCCAACGGTGCGGTTTCGCCGGCGAGCACGAATGTATTGGCCGGTAACAGCGCGACCTTCGTGATCACGGCGAGTAATTATTACCGGATCGCAACGCTGACCACCAATGGGACGGCCGTGACGGGTATGTCGTTTGATAACGGTAGCACAACCGCCAACTTCATCTGGAGCAACGTGCAGGCTTCAGGCGCATTAGCCGCGACCTTTACACAGCAGGTGGCCGCCGACCCGGCGAATACGCCGTACGAGTGGCTGGCGCAATACGGGCTCACCAATTACAACACAGCGGCCATGACGGATCAGGATTCTGACGGTCTGACCGCCTGGCAGGAATACATTGCCGGAACCGATCCGACCAACGGGACATCTTCCTTCAAGGTCAATCCATTTGAAACTCTGGTTAATGGCACCGTGATCCAGTGGAGCGCCGTCACCGGCCGGGTGTATGCCGTCAATTGGACGACCAATCTGCTAAACAGTTTCCAACCATTGGAAACCAATATCGTCTGGCCTCAGGCGAGCTATACCGATACGGTACATGGCGTTGAATCCCGCAATTTTTATCAAATAAAAGTTCAGCTGGCCCCATGAGCATGAAGATTATTAATTCACCTGAAGAGATGCAGAAGCAGGCGCGCCTGCTGCTCCAGTCCGGCGAGGATATCAGTTTCGTGCCGACGATGGGCTATCTGCACGAAGGGCATATTTCGCTGATGCGGATCGCTAGAGAATATGCCGATATCGTGGTCGTCAGCATTTTTGTCAATCCGGCGCAGTTTGGCCCGAATGAAGACCTCGATGCTTATCCGCGTGACTTTGAGCGCGATGAAAAACTCTGCCGCGAGGCCGGCGCGGATTTTCTTTTTTATCCTACGGCGGAGAATATGTATCTCGACAACCACAGCCTCTGGCTCTCCGAAGAGTCGCTTTCCACAGTGCTGTGCGGAGCCTCTCGGCCCGGCCATTTCCGCGGGGTCTGCACCATTGTCGCCAAACTGCTGAACATCGTTCAGCCGGATTTCATGGTGCTGGGCGAAAAAGACGCCCAGCAGCTGCGTGTTCTGCGCCGCATGGTGCGCGACCTGAACTTCCATGTCGAAATCATCGCCGCGCCGACCGTGCGCGAAACCGACGGCCTTGCAATGAGCTCGCGCAATAAATATCTGACACCCGCCGAGCGCAAAGAGGCGGTCTGCCTGTTCCAATCCCTGGAAAAGGCCAAGGCGCTGTTCTCGGCCGGCGAGCGCGATGCGGAGAAAATCCAGGCGGCGGTGCGCGCGACGCTTCAAGCGACGTCCGGGAAAGTGGATTACATCGAACTCGTTGATGACGAAACGCTTCAGCCCGTCCAATCCTTGGAAAAACCGGCGCTGCTGGCGCTGGCGGTGAAATTTTCCGGCGCGCGCCTGATCGATAATACCGTGCTCCGCTGAATGGCGGGTTGAGCAGCGGCAAATTAAAATGCGATTTTGGAAAAATTTCCTTTAAACAATCGTCGCGCTCATTACATTGAGTGGCCTTTAAACGAGGGCGCGATGGCCGAGAGGTTAGGCACGGGTCTGCAAAACCTGCTAGAGCGGTTCAATTCCGCTTCGCGCCTCCAGATTTGAATAGTGTGCTCAGCGAAGGAGAAAAAAATGGCAATACCGAATGACCTGTATTATGCGAAGACCCACGAGTGGCTGAAGATTGATGAAGACATCGCCTCGGTGGGGATTACCGATTTTGCTCAGAATCAGCTCTCGGATATCACATTCGTTGAGCTGCCCGATGTCGGGCGAGAAGTCGAAGCCGGCGATGAAGTCGCTGTCGTGGAGTCAGTCAAGGCCGCCTCCGATATCTACTCCCCGGTGGCCGGAACGATTGTGGAAGTGAACGTCAATCTCGAAGACTCGCCCGACATGATCAACGCCAGTCCCTATGACGCCGGCTGGCTCTTCAAAATCGAACTGCGCAAAGAAGAGGATGTCGACAACCTCATGAGCGCCGAAGAATACGCCGAGCTCTGTCACGAGGGCGGCGACCAAGGCGAAGAATAGCCAAAGGGCGGCGCGGCCGCCCTTTTTTATGAAAACCATCGCCCTGCAGTTCGAAGAACCGGTTCCCTATCAGACCGGCCTTGATATCCAGCACCGTCTGCTCAGGGCGCGGCAGGCCAATGAAATTCCCGATACCGTTCTGATTCTCCAGCACACACCGGTCATTACACTCGGCAATCGCGGACGCGACAACTATCTGCTCAAAACGCCGGAGGAGTATAAAGCTCTTGGCATCGACGTGTTTCACGCCGAGCGCGGCGGCGACGTTACCTACCACGCGCCGGGGCAGTGGGTTCTTTACCCGATTATTTATCTCGGCGGCTCCGACGCCGACTCGCACGGCTATCTTTGGAACCTCGAAGAAATCGCCCTGCTCACGCTGGCCGATTTCGGCATTCAGGGCTTCCGGCGCGAAGGCAAGAATGGCGCATGGACGGAGCAGGGGAAGGTGGCGGCCATCGGTTTCCGGCTCAAACGCTGGGTGGCGTTTCACGGCATGAGTTTCAACGTCAATCTCGACCTGAGCGGTTTTCAGACCATCGTGCCGTGCGGACTCGTCGGCCAGCCGGTTGCCTCGATGAAGACTGTGCTGGGCGACTCCTGTCCGTCAATGGAAGCCGTCCGCGACCGGCTTCTCGCCAATTTTTCCAAGGTCTGCGGACGGGAGCTGAAAATTTTACAATATCCGGAACTGCCGCCAGAGTTGGAAAAAGTTGTTTAAGGGATGATGCCAATACGCATGATGCTTGGTTGGTACAAGGCGCGGCCACTGGTCCGCACCCGCGTGAGAAAGATTTTCTGCCGCTTCTCATTCCCCTCCGGCGGAGGGAATTTTTAAGCTCCCCTCCTCCGGAGGGGTGGCCAGAGGCTGGGGTGGGTTGCGGCGTTTGAATCGTTAAGTGCTCTAATACCCGCTAATAATGAATGAGTTGAAACTAGAAAGTCTCTCATTGTTTTTGTGAACTGACGCGGATGGTCTATGCAGATGAGACAGATTGATTTTATGGGTGACTAGTGTCCATTAGTGAAGATTAGTGGTTCTTCTCGGAAGTGCGTACCTACAGATGTCTGACGGTGGATAGATTGGGCA
>JBAWXO010000040.1:0-9408 GCA_037144035.1 Kiritimatiellales bacterium | reverse complement strand
AACCGCGACGGCCGGGTTGTCGCCGTGCTCGAACGCAAAAATATTGAAGTCGTCGGTCTGCTCCGCCGCACTCCTTACTACGCAACCGTCACGCCCGATAATCTGCGCCTCGTTCACGACATCCGCGTCGCCGAATGGGAAAAAGGACTTGAAGAAACACCGGAAAACCACAAGGTGGTGATTCATCTCAACGACTGGACCGATCCGTTCAAGCCGCTTACCGGAACGGTCATCGAATCTCTCGGCCATCGCGACGACCCGAATGTCCAGATGCAGTGCATCCTGCGCTCCCACGGGTTCCAGCAGAACTTTTCAGAGGAAGTCCTCGCCGAGGCCGCGCGGATGCCGCACGAACTGCGCCCCGAGGATTACAACAACCGGACTGATCTGCGGAAACGCCTCACGTTCACGATCGACCCGGAAACCGCCCGCGATTTTGACGACGCCGTCTCGATTGAAAAAGTTTCCAAAGGCTGGAACCTTTCGGTGCACATTGCCGACGTCGCCCATTTTGTGCCGCGAGGCTCTCTGCTGGATAGAGAAGCGCTGCACCGTGGCAACAGTATTTACCTCGTTGACCGCGTGGTGATGATGCTGCCAACCGAACTGACAACACGTATTTGCAGTCTTAATCCGCACGTCGACCGGCTGGCGCATACCGTCGAAATTCTGCTCGACCACGAAGGCCAGATGCTCGACGCGAAGGGCTGTCGCTCGATTATCCACTCGGATGCCCGCCTCACTTACGAACAGGTGCAGTCGCTGTTCGACGGAAACCCCGATCACGGTATTCCGTCCAAGGTTGCCGAAGCGATCAACGTTCTCCGTCCGCTGGCCCGCGCGGCCCGCGCGCGGCGCACTGCCAACGGATCGCTCGAGATCAACACGCCGCAGATCAAATGTCTGCTGGATAAAGACGGAAAGGTTTCCTCCATCAAAAAAGGCGAAGCCAAAGAAGCCTACCAGTTCATCGAAGAATGCATGCTGCTGGCGAACGTTGCCGTCGCGCGCATGCTGAAAGAGGCGCAGTGGCCGGCGATTCACCGTATCCACGAGGAGCCGGATGAAGATCAGTGGGCGCAGATGGGCGCGGAACTGCAGGCGCTCGGCATCAACGCCACGCCGATGACGCGCAGCGACATCAACCGGGTGATGGAAAAGATCGAAAGCACTCCGCTGGAATACACCGGAAGCCTCGCCGTCCTGCGCAATCTGAAACGCGCCGGCTATTCCGCCGAAGCCAAGGGCCACTTCGGCCTCGCCTTCGAGGATTACGTTCACTTCACCTCGCCGATCCGGCGCTACCCCGACCTCGTCATTCACCGCCTGCTCGGCGCGCTGGAAGAGAAGAAGCCGTCGCCCTATCGGGGCAAAGACATTGAATCCATCGCGATCCAGTGTACCCGCACCGAATCCGAGGCCGATGCCGCTGAAAAGGAAAGTATCGAGCTGCGCCGCGTAGAGTATTACAACAACCTGCTCCACAAAGGTGAAACCGGTCCCTACTCTGGATGCATTATCCGGATTCTCAATAAGGGGTTCATTGTTGAACTCACCGACACCATTCAGCGCGGACTAGTTCCTTTCGCGTCCATCACCGACGACCGCTATGACGTGAACGGCGCGAAGACCCGCGCCACAGGACAGCGCACCCGCAGAATGTTCAAGATCGGCGATGTGGTTGATGTGGAACTGGTCAAAGTCGATCTGGCCCATAAATTCATCGACTTCAATCTCGAAGGGCAAAGGGAGGCGACCGCTTTTGCCGCTGGTAAAAAGAAAGGCGTTCCGCCGCGCAGTAAGAAGAAAAAACAGCAGGTCACTCTGACCGGCGATCGTCCGCACGGGCCGAAGAAACAAACGCGCCGCCGCAGGAAATAGCGCCGGCTCTTTTTGATCGTCATCGGATTCACCGACGCATAAAAACCGCGCCTTATGCATGTCATTTTCCAAAACGGACTGGACGCCGCGAAGAAAAATGCCGAGCCGGGGTTTCTCCTGCAGGGGTTCGCTCTGACACTGGTTCTACTCTACTATTTTCATGGGCCGACACATCAGTTGCTGCTGAAAATTCCGGTAATCAAACAGCGGATGGGCGTTTTCTTCCCGATTATAGCCACTGCGTTTTTCGGCGGACTGGTCCCGTTTCTCTTTATGGCCGCCCGGAAGGAAATTCCCCGCGGACACGCTGTTTCTAATCTGTTTTTTATGCTCGGATTCTGGGGCTTCAATGGACTGACTGTCGACTTATTCTACAAGGCGCAGGCGGTCATATTCGGGGATCATTCCGATGTTGTCACCGTGATCAAAAAAGTGTGCTTCGACCAGTTTGTTTTCAGTGTGTTCTGGTCGGCCCCTTTCCAAACGATGGTCATGCACTGGAAGCACTGTGGTTTTTCGTTCCGGACAGCCCGGGAACGTTTTTCGCGGGACATACTCACTGAGGAACTGCCGTCTATCCTGTTCTCGATCTGGGCGGTCTGGATTCCGACGGTCGCCATCGTCTACAGCCTGCCGCTGGCTCTGCAGTTTCCGCTGTTCAACATGGTGCTGTGCTTCTGGTCGCTCATGCTGACCGCCGTCAGCCATCGCAACGCGGCGAATCCGTAGCAGCTTTTTTGCAGACATCCTGTACAACCAGTCCGGCGAGATTGAATCCGAACGCGCCGGTGATGTGCACCATGGAGCCGTTGATTTGTGCTTTTTGATGGCACCAGATATCGCGAGAAACTTCGTTGCCTTCGCCGTCCAGCTGTTTCGGACAGAAGCATTGCGCAGAGCCGCAGGCGGCCACCGTTTCAAGTGACGGTAACAGTTCCTGCGAGTAAACACACAGGCAGTCGCCTTTCACGCCGCGCTGCCGTAGCCGTTTGCGGACAAAGCGGGCCAGCCTGCAGCCGCGCGACTTCCAGATTGAATCCACACGGATTGTCGTGGCGTCCAGTTTGCTAGCCGCGCCCATGGCAGAAAACAGCGTCACCCCAGACTCCATCGCGAAAGCGATCAGATCGACCTTATGCGAAAGGCTGTCAATGGCATCGATGACGTAGTCGTAGCCCGTCAGCTTAAATTCTCCCCGCGTTTCCTGGTTGTAGACTTTCTGCAACGCTGTGATCTGCGCATCGGGATGGATATCGAGTAACCGCTCTTTCAGCGCATCGACCTTCGACCGACCGACATTTTTCGCAGTGGCCTGAAGCTGGCGGTTAATGTTGGTCACACAGATGACATCGTTGTCCACGATCGTCAGATGGCCGATTCCGGAGCGGATCAGCGCCTCGGCGCACCAGCTGCCGACGCCGCCCACGCCGAAAAGAATCACGCGGGCAGCCGCTAGTTTCTTCAACGCCTCTTCGCCGATCAGCAGTTCCGTGCGATGAAATGCCGGATGTTTTTTCATGCGTTCCGCAGTTCGGTGGACGAAATGTCCTCGCGGAATTTTGATTCCGGGATGGCTTCAAAAAGCGTTGCGAATCTTTCAGGAAGATTCAGATTTTCCAGTGTTTTGAAAATGCCGCCGCACCGGCGCCCCGCGATAAGAAACCGGGTTTCCAATGTTTGGAATTTTTTCCAATCATCGGACGTATAATCTCTGACAACCCGGATAGCCGTGTCGAACCCGACCGCGAATGTGGTTTTTGGATAGAGCTCGGCTTTCCGGATAAAGCGCGGCGCGTGAGTGATTGCGACCGGAATATCTTTGATGACGCCGGCGCGGCACAGACAGATGGTCTCTTCGAGCAACGGCTTGTCCACATTGGCGCAGGAAAGTTCAAACACGCCGCGCAGACCAGTCATCTCCTCCGCGACTTTGAGCAGGTTGAGATGCCCCTGATGAACCGGATTGAATGAGCCGGGAAGCATCAGTCCGCACTCCGCGCCGGTTGCCTGCGCAATCAGCACGAGCAGCCAGTCGCTCAAAAGCGTCTCCTGCTCCACGCGGGATGTTTTGGAGAAATGAATCGCGTAAAGTTTTTTCGCTCCGGCAGTTTTAATGCAGATGAAGGCGCGGTCATCGCCGCGCCGTTCGCGGTCGGTTTGCAACGCGGCGGTACAGGAAACGGAAAGAAACTTAAAATCTGAAACTTGAGACTTGAAAGCAGCTTGCGCCAACTTAATTGCGGTGTCCGGAGAAACGGAGTGTTCCGGTTTTTCGCCAAGAAACTGTTCGAGCGCTTCCGGCGAATACGGCACATGTGCCTCAATGACAAAACGCGACGCGCCAGGCGTGGTGAGAATCGCATTGAACGCACTCGATCCGCCGCCGGTGGTGACGAGCACCGCACGACAACCGGATTTCAAGATACGCTCTATACGATTAGGGTCCATAAATCCGAAGCACTAAGCCCGAAATTCGAAACAAATTCAAATTTTCTAATTTCGAATTTTAAAAATCGTTACTTAATAATTTCGACTTCGGTGATGGTAATCGTTTCTTTCGGCACGTCGCCCGGAGCAGTCGGAACCGCCCGGATGGCATCAACGATATCCATGCCTTCAACGACTTTCCCGAAAACGCAATAGCCCCAGCCCTGAGCCGTCGGCGATTTGAAATCGAGGAAGCCGTTGTCAACGACGTTGATAAAAAACTGCGCGCCGGCGCTGTGCGGATCAGAAGTGCGGGCCATGGCGAGGGAACCGCGGACGTTTTTGAGTCCGTTGTTGGCTTCGTTTTCGACCGTGTACGGCGCTTTTTTCTGCGCCATGTTGGCGGTCATCCCGCCGCCTTGAACCATGAAGTTGCTGATAACACGGTGAAAGATCGTGTCGGTGTAGTGTCCGCTTTCGACGTATTTGAGGAAGTTGGCGACGGTTTTCGGCGCTTTCGCCGCATCGAGCTCTATCTTGATATCGCCCTTGGTAGTTTTCATCAGAATCATGGTTTGGGACTCCTTTATTATTTCTGGTTCTTTTTGGACAGCCGCTTCTTTCTCGGGGCCGGAACACCCGACCAGCAGAACGGTTGCCGCGGCCGCGCCGAACAATGTCTTCAGATTGTTTTTCATGCGCAAAAACCTATTGGTGTTTGCGGCTAATGTCTATAAAGTTCGTTCTCAATTTACGGAGGGATCCGGCTATGAAAAATGAAGCGTCTGCCATTCTACTGATCTCCTGCCCCGACCGGCAGGGGATCGTCTGCGCCGTGACCGATTTTCTGATGCGCCACAACGGAAATATCATCGATCTCGAACAGCATACCGACGGTGAGGAGCAGGCCTTTTTCATGCGCGTGGAATGGGAACTGGACGGGTTCGCCCTGCCCCGCGACCAGATCGGCGAAAAGTTCAGTCTGATCGCCGCGCGATTCAACATGAAGTATGAGCTGCATTTCTCTGACTATAAACCGCGCCTAGTGATCTTCGTCTCAAAATTCCCGCACTGTCTGCTCGACCTGCTGGCACGCCGGAGTTCCGGCGACCTGAACGCGGAAATCCCGCTGATTATCAGTAATCACACAGACTTAGAACCGGTCGCTAAAATGCACGGCATTGATTTTCACTGCATTCCGGTTTCGAAAGAGAACAAGGCAACGCAGGAAGCCAAACAGCAGGAACTGCTCAAGCAGTACACCATCGACGTGATTGTGCTGGCGCGCTACATGCAGGTTCTTTCCGACAGCTTCTGTAAAAACTATCCCAACCGCGTCATCAACATCCACCACTCCTTCCTGCCCGCCTTCGTCGGTGCCAAGCCCTATCACTCCGCCCACCAGCGCGGCGTGAAAATTGTCGGTGCCACCAGCCATTACGTCACCAGCGACCTCGACGAAGGGCCGATCATCGAGCAGGAAGTGATGCGCGTTTCGCACCGCGACTCGGTCGAAAGCCTGATCCGCAAGGGACGCGATCTCGAAAAACTGGTTCTATCCCGCGCTGTCTGGGCGCATCTGCAGAACAAGGTGCTGGTCTATAAAAACCGCACGGTGGTCTTCGGCTGATATGAGCAAAGCATACAGAGAACGCCGCCGCCCGTTTGAAACTGCCGCATTCCGCGCCGGACTGGCTCTTATCCCGCAGCTCCCGCGCCACGCCGTGCTCGGCCTCGCTTGGCTCGGCGGAAATCTCGGATTCCTTTTTGACCGGCAGGGACGGCGGATCGGTCTTACGAACCTCGGTGTTGCGTTTGGCGACACAAAACCTCCGGCAGAGAAAAAGGCGATTCTTCGCGCGGCCTACATCACGATGACGCGCACATTTTTCGACGTCATCTGGTTCGGAACCCGCTCGGAAAAACGGCTAACAAAATATGTCGAACTCGACGACAGCATGCAGCAGCTTTTCCGAGAAAAAAATCAGATATGCATCACCGCGCACTTCGGCAACTGGGAAGTGGGCGGACAAGTTATGGCGCTCCGGGGATTTCCTCTCCACAGCATCGCCATGCCGGTGAAGAACCCCGATGTGAATCGACTGCTGATTGCGCGGCGCGAAGTGACCGGGCAAAAAATCATCCCGCGTGACGGCGCGTTGCGAAAACTGCTCGGCATACTGCGCAGTGGGGGAAAAACGGCCTTTCTGGTGGACCAAAATACCGGAGAAAATGAAGGAGGCATCTGGGCGGATTATTTCGGCCTGCCTGTTCCCGTGACGCCCGCGCCGGCGGCGCTGGCAGCCAAAACCGGCAGTGACATTTTCATCGCTTTCTGCTCGCCGCTTCGCGGCGGGAGCTATCGGGTTTACATCACCGAATCCATCCAGCCTCCGGAAAATCCGGGTGAAGAAACCACCCGCCTGCTGACACAGCAGATACTCACCGCCATTGAGCGTGAAGTCCGTAAACATCCCGAACACTGGCTCTGGATGTATAAGCGGTGGAGGGGGGTAAAGCCGAATGACAATCCAGCCCGCTATCCGCAGTACAAAACGCCTTAGAGCCGCGTGCCGGACGGGATGACGGTTCCCTTGGGAATAACGATCACACCGTCGCGAACGACATAAAGCGGCGTTTGTTCGCCTTCCTGTTTGCCATCCGGTGAAATATAAACGCTGTCGCCAATGCGCACGTTTTTGTCAACGATGGCGTTCTTGATGTAGCAGTCGCGGCCGATACCGAGCCGGACATTGCCTTTATTATCCGCCGTCTTTTCGTGTTCAAAGAAGTCGGAACCCATGATGACAGAATGCTCAATCACGGTGCCCTCGCCGATCACTGCGCGCAACCCGACTACGGAATGCAGAATCCGATGTCCGGAAATAATGCAACCCTCGGCCAACAGACAGCGGTTAAGGTCGCAGCAGTTGATTTTGGAGGGCGGCAGATAGCGCATGTGGGTGTAGATCGGCGCGGCGGTGTCGTAAAAGGTAAATTCCGGAACGAGGTCGGTCAGCGCCAGATTCGCCTCATGGAACATGCCGACCGTTCCGATGTCTTTCCAGTAGCCTTCAAAGATGTGGCTGTAAACTTTCCGTGACTCGATGGCCGCCGGAATAATGTTTTTTCCGAAGTCTAAATGGTCGTTGCCGCACAGCAGCTCGGTCAGCACTTTGGTGTTGAAAATGTAAATCCCCATGCTGGCCAGATAACGCTCATCTTTATACATCGGAGCGCGCAATTCATCGAGACGCGGCGTGTTTCCAGGTTTCTCAGCGAATTCGATGATTTTATTTTTCTCATCTACATGCATGATGCCTAGTGAGCCCGCTTCACGGCGCGGCACCGGCTTGGTGCAAATGGTGACGTCCGCCCCGCGTTCTCTATGCTCGCGAATCACCTCGGAAAAATCCATCCGGTAGAGCTGATCGCCGGAAAGAATGACGACAACGTCCGGATCGCTGGCCATATAATGTCTCATCGACTGGCGGACGGCGTCGGCCGTTCCCTGGAACCAGCCGCTAGAGGTCGGCGTCTGCTCGGCGGCCAGCATCCGCACATATCCTTTAGAAAACTGGTCAAAGATATAGGTCGACTGAATATGCCGATGCAGCGACATGCTGTTAAACTGCGTGAGCAGATAGATGGAGCGGATGCCGCTGTTGATGCAGTTGCTGATCGGAATATCCACCAGCCGGTATTTACCTGCAATCGGGACCGCCGGTTTGGCGCGATCCTGCGTTAGCGGCTGAAGACGCGTACCGGCTCCACCGCCCAGAATCAGACCAACTATTTTAATACCCATGGCCGCGCTCCTCGCTTAAAAACTGATGAATGAACCATTTATAGTCGTTCCGCCGATTCCTCCGCCAGAAGAAAATGGCAGTCGGAACTGTTATTCTTCGATCTCAACTGGACATTCGGGAAGCGCGCGCAGGAAAAGCCGCCCGTACCACTTACTGGTCACACGCGGATCGAGGATCACCACCGTCCCCTCGTCGCTGGCCGTGCGGATCAGCCGTCCGGTTCCCTGTCTGAATTTCAGCACCGCCGAAGGCAGTGAATAATCGCGGAATGCATCGCCACCGCGCGCTTTGACATCTTCCAGCCGCGCCTGCACCAGCGGATGATCCGGTACAGCGAACGGCAGGCGGACAATAATCACATTGCTAAGTGCCTCGCCGCGCACGTCCACGCCCATCCAAAAGCGATCCAGACCGAACAGCACCGCCGAGCCGTGCTCGCGGAACCGCTTCAACATCGCCTGTGGTGGAAGCCCCGCTCCCTGCACCAGCAGATCAAACTCCATCTCTTCGAGCTGATCTTTCACCCGCTCCGCCACGCGGCGCATGAGTCCCGCGTTAGTAAAAAGAACAAACGCCCGGCCGTGACCCTGCGCGATATAGCGCGGCAGAATTTTAATCACGGCCTCTTCAAACGCCTGCTCATCCGACGGATCCGGCATGTTCGCCGGAATCTTCACACGCATCTGGCGGCTGTAGTCAAACGGCGAGCCGACCTGCAGTTCGTCGCAATGCTCCGCGCCGATTCGCCCGCGGAACCAACTTAGATCGTTACCAACCGCCAGCGTCGCGCTGGTCATCACCACCGACGGCACTTCATCAAACAGCATTTCCTTGAGCAAATGGGCCACATCCACCGGCGCAGAATAAAGCACCGGCTGCTTGTGTGTCCGTCCCTCCAGCGCGGCCCAGTACACATGCCCTGACGCGCTCTGCCTCAAAAACGTCGTCAACATCTCGATAAAAAACTTACCTTTCATCCGCGCGGATTGAAGCTCCGCCTTCAGGCTTTCATCCTCCATATCGCGAATCATCGTGCCAAGATGCACATCAAGCTCGGCCAGTCGTTCCGCAAGTCCGGTCTCGACGGCGGGCGGCTCGCGCAGCCGCACCGTCTGATTGGTTTCCGACAGTTTGCAATGCTTGTGCAGCGCCTTAAAAAAACGTTCGCTTTCATCCCAGATGCGGTTCGTCAAATCCGCGCCCCTGCCGTCGCGCAGTACGGCGAAAAGGCCTTTGCACAACTCTCCTTTACCTTCTACAAAGGAGCAAAGTAAAAAATGGATTGCTTATG
>JBAWXO010000039.1:0-9419 GCA_037144035.1 Kiritimatiellales bacterium | reverse complement strand
TGTGACGTCATCACGCCTTTGCCGTCGTATTCCGGCACACGGAAACCGGTCACCTCCATGTTCAGATCCTTTTGCGCGGCCGCCGGAAGCGCCAGCGCACAGACCGCCGCCAGAAGTTTCCACTGTTTAACAAAAATCATCACTTCACCTCATTAATCGCGTTCAGTTTTTTCCAAAGCTTAGGAACTTCGGCAAACGGCATCGCATTGGCTTTATCTGAGAGCGCCTTGGACGGATCCACATTCGTCTCAAGGAAAATTCCATCCACACCGACCGCCACCGCGGCCTTCGCCAGATACGGCGCATACCTGCCGTCGCCGCCCGACGACTCACCTGCGCCGCCCGGCGACTGAACGCTGTGCGTCGCGTCGAAAATCACCGGATAGCCCAGCTCGCGCATAATCAGCAGACTGCGCATATCCGCCACCAGCGTATTGTAGCCGAACGAAACGCCGCGCTCCGTCAGCAGAATTTTTGTGTTTCCGGTCTCTTCCAGCTTTTTGATCACGTTCTTCATGTCCCACGGCGCGAGAAACTGACCTTTTTTCACATTCACTGTCTTGCCGCTCTCGCCCGCAGCCACCACGATATCGGTCTGACGGCAGAGAAACGCCGGAATCTGAATAATATCGACCACCTGAGCGGCCAGATGAATGTCCTGCTCGCTGTGGATGTCGGTCAGAATCGGCACGTTATACTTGGCTTTGATCTCCGCTAGAATTTCCAGCCCTTTGGCAATGCCTGGCCCGCGGAATGAATTGATAGACGTCCGGTTCGCCTTGTCGTACGACGCCTTGAAAATCAGCGGCACATTCATCTTCTTCGACATGGCCACCAGCCGCTTCGCCATATCCATGCACAGCGCACGGCTCTCAATCACGCACGGCCCCGCAATCAGCGCCAGAGGATTATTCCCGCCGAACTTCACCCCATTCACATTCACCACTTTAGTCATTCCGCTTTCTCCCGTAAATTTCCGGCTCTTCCGCCGCAATCATCGTCTCTTCGATTGGGCAGCTCTTCTCATAAAGCACTTCCGGACACAAATCTGCACCGTTTTTCCACTCAACCGAATCAAAGCTTACATGCACCGTTTCAAACAGCTTCCGGTCTTTCAGCTCCGCGAAAACCCCGAAGTCCAGATAAGGTGCCATATCAAACAGCCTCTTCTCGCCATTATCAAACAAAAGCTCCACCTGATAATCAGGCCGCGCTATCGCATTCTGTACAGTCGGTGTCATCTTATTTCAATGGTTCGATTTTAAACGGCAGGTTTCCATTGGTTGCAAGTTCCCAGTCGGCCAGCAGTTCATCCTGATGGATCGCCGCCCACGCCAGAACCAGCTTAGCCTGCTTTGCAGGAAGCTTCCCGGTCTGAATCTCACCGGTCTTTATGTTTACGGTCGCTTTATGTTCCTGATAGTAGGCGTGAAAATGCGGCGGATTACGCTCCGCTTTGTCGCAGTACATCCGGACAATAATCCCGTAGAACATGCTGATGGTTGGCACAGTTACTTGGTTCCTTTCCGGCTCAGTATTTTCTCCACCTTCACAATATCCTCCGGTGTGTCGACACCGATACCGACATCCTCGACCTGTAAAACGCTCATGCGGCAACCGATGTAGAGCGCGCGGAGCTGTTCGAGCTTTTCGAGGTTTTCCAGTCGGCACGGCGGCTCCGCCACCAGTTTCAAAAGATAGTCGCGCCGGTAAGCGTAAATTCCGATGTGCCGCCAGTGCGCACCGGTTGCATCGGTTCCGGCATCGCGGACATGCGGAATGACAGAGCGCGAAAAATAGAGCGCCTGACCGTCGCGCGCAAAAACGGCTTTCACCACGGCCGGGTTTTTCAGATCGGCTTCGTTTTTAATCGGCGCGGCGGCCGTCGCCATATCCCAGTCGCCGGAAGCCATCACTTCGGCTAGCCGGTCGATCAGTTCCGGCTCCATTAGCGGCTCGTCGCCTTGAATATTAATCAGCACATCGCATTCGTCGTTCGCAACGGCTTCAGCGATGCGGTCGGTGCCCGACGGATGGTCTGCGCGAGTCATGACGGCTTTTACGCCGGGAATTTTAAAGGAAGCAACCGCGTCCATAATGCGCTGGTCGTCCGTGGCGACCAGAACGGCATCGAGCGATTTCGCTTTCACCACCTGTTCCGCCACGCGCTGAATCATCGGTTTACCCGCAATCATCGCCAGCGGCTTGCCGGGCAGACGCGTAGAAGCCCATCGCGCCGGAATCACCCCGATTACACGGTTATTTTTGCTCTTGGACATCGCCGTCTTTTTTCTCCGTAATCCAAAAATCGGTTCCCGGCCCGTTCACCTCATGAAGCGTCATGCTGACCCGCCCGAACGGCGTGCTCACTTTGGCATACGTCATCAGGTGCCGCGGGTCGCGGGATATCCATACCGTAGCCTTTCCCTTACGCACAAACAAGCCGTCAAACATGGCTTCGGGCTTGATCTTCAGACTGGGAATCTCCCGGTCATAATGCGGCAGATCAATCGGCTCAATGTTGAATGCCTTGATGAACAGGTCATAGATTTTTTCGCCCGACATCACCCGGTAACGGGTCTCTTGTTCCTCTTCCAGCGACACCGACCGCATGAAATACATATAGCTCAGGATATCACGGCCGGCCGGTTCGATTTTGTAGTCCTTAGTTGTACCGTTCACCACGTGGGTATAGTGCGCCTGAAGCGTCTGATAATCAAAGGTGGTGATATCGTGACGCCGGTAGTTCCTCTGCTTCAAATTCTGCTCAAACCGGATCGGCAGAAGCGTCTCCGGATCAATCAAGCCCTCATAAAAGTCGTCCACCTTGCAAATGGGATCAAAAAACGAAAAGGTGTTGACGGTGATGCGCATGGCGAGCACCGGGCGCCCTTCGAAAGTGTCCATTTGTGTCACAGCTCTTGACCATGCGATCGGAAGGCCGTTCCAGGTGATGTTATAAATCAGTTCCTCACCGATCGGAAACGGCAGTTCTTTTGCCATCGCAACCGCACACAGCAGAAGAAAACTTTCAACCATTGGAAAAAAACGTTTCAAAGAATCAGCCCTCCCGCTTGAATTGGCGGCAGGTTACCCCGGCCTCTTTAAACAGTGCCTTCGCCTGTTCGTTGAAGTGATATTCATGTTCGTAGACCACTTCCGAAAGCCCCGCATTGATCATCATTTTCGTGCACATCAGACACGGACTGATCGTGCAGTAGAGAATACCGTCCTTCACCGAGATTCCGTGATAGGCCGCCTGCACAATCGCGTTCTCCTCGGCGTGACAGCAGACGCAGTCGCCCAGCGAACTTCCCGACGGCGCATCCGAATTACAGCGCTCGCAACCGCCCTCGTCGCAATTGGCGATTCCGCGCGGCGTGCCGTTATAGCCGGTCGAAATAATCCGCCGGTCACGCACAATCACCGCCGCGACCTGACGACGGCAGCAGTTACCCCGCCGCGCCACCACATGGGCGATGTCCATAAAATACTCGTCCCAGCCGGGGCGTTTGTGTTTAGTCATGAGGTGCATCCTATTTCATAACCCCGCAAATTTCAACCGTTTCGGCAGCGAACACCGAGGGAAAACTTCTCGCGACGCATGCAACTTAGCGGCTCTACTTCAGCGGCTGCATGTTAATTCGAAAGGACTGGTCATCCGTCGACTGAGGCGCGCCAAACTGAACCGAACCACCGGTCGGGGTGTTGGTTTGTAACGGCGCCCAGACTCCGCTGGCCTCCATCACCTCAAAGGAACGATTGATCGCAGAAGTACCAGCCACGTTGGTCTGCGCCTGCGGCTTCCACCATTTTGTCGGACGACCGCCGAATAGTGTATTCCACCCCTTGGTTCCCTTAAGGTAATAGATCGTTGCCGTGCTGTTGTATAAAAATGCATCGGAACCGACAGCGGGAGCGTTCCCCTGAAAATAAATGCCTGTCAGGCCGGTGCATTTATAGAACGCTCTGTCTCCGATATGGGTGACATTCCCGGGGATTATAACATTGATCAGGTTTCTGCAGGACGAAAACGACCAGCTCCCGATGCTGGTAACGCTGTCCGGAATCGTAACGCCGGTCAGCTGGGTACAGCCAGAGAACACTGAATCTCCGATGGCGGCTATCGCGCCTTGAAATGTAACGTTGGTCAGGCTGGTGCAGCCGGCGAACGCCCCCTTCCCCAGATCTGTGACGTTGCTGGGAATCGTAACGCTAGTCAGCTTGGTGCAACCGGAAAACGCCTCTTCCCCGATACTGGTTGCGTTTTCAGGAATTATGATATGAATCAGTCCGCATCCAAAAAAGGCTTCCTTACCAATGCTGGTGACCCCGGCTGGAACTGTAATACGGAGCAGGCTAGAGCAGTCGCCGAAGGCCCTCTCGCCGATGCTGGTGACGCTTTCAGGAATTATAACGCTCGCTAGACCGTGGCATTTATAAAACGCTGTCTTCCCGATGCCGGTGACCGGCAACCCTTTAATCGCGTTTGGAATGGTCACTTCATCTTCGATTCCGGTGTATCCGGTAATATCGATCGTATTGTTGGATTTCACCGTATAAGTGAAATTCCAGTGCGTCTCGGCCGGTGCCGCGGTAGGAATCATCAAAGCGAACATCAATATAAGCAGGCGAATAATCCGGCCAACAGGCGACACCCGTAAAAAATATTTATGTTTCATGCGCAGACACTCTATAAACTCAGAAGGCACCTTACAAGACAACAAACCGGCCTCACTTAGAAAACCGCCAAATCGCCGAAGCAAGCCGGGTAATCTTCCAATGTTCGGAACGGGGTTGGCGGTGCGTTCGGCGAACGCGCCCGCCCAGAAGATGGCTTGGTTTTCTTCACTGCCTCCTGTAAAAATATCGCGCTGAAAGGAGCCCTCATGAAATTCATCGAACTGGCAAAAAAGCGTTCGAGCATCCGCTCGTATAAGCCCGAACCTGTCTCCAATGAACTGCTCAATGAAGTGCTCGAGGCCGGACGTCTTGCCCCGACCGCCTGCAATCTTCAGCCATTCCAGTTTGTGGTGGTGCGCGAAAAGAAAAACCTCGCCGCGCTGGCCGAAGGTTATCCAGGGGACTGGTTCAAGGAGGCTCCGGTGGTGATCGCCATCTGCACTCAGCCTTCCAAAGCCTGGAAACGGCGCCAGGACAGCCGTTGTCTCGTCGATGTGGACGCCGCGATTGCCGCCGACCACATGACTCTGGCCGCCGCCGACATTGGCCTCGGCACCTGCTGGATCGGCGCGTTCGATCCGAAAATTATCCGTAAGGCGCTCGGCGTACCGCGTACCGTTGAACCGCTGATCCTGCTGACACTCGGCCACCCGAACGAAGCCGGCCGGCCGAAAACCCGTCAGCCAATTGAAAAACTGGTCCGGTACGAAACGTGGAAAGATAAATGATTCTGCGCGTCATCCGGCTGATCGTCGTCATTTACGTCTGCGCTGTGCTCTGGATGTGGCTGCGGCAGGAGCATTATCTTTTTCTGCCGAAATACTACGATGTGCTTCCGGAGTTTGAACGTTACCGCTGGGATCGCACCGTCAGCGGCTTTAAGCATCAGGGCTGGTTCCTCGACAAAGGCAAAGAAAAGACGGTCATCTATCACGGCGGCAACGCCGAAGACCTCGCGGGCCACTGCGAGGTGATGATGGATGGAATGGATGCGAATATCCTGCTGGTCAACTACCGCGGCTACGGCCAGAGCGAAGGAAAGCCCGGTGAGAAGAAAATGGTTTCAGACGCCATCGCCATCTTCGATCTCTTCTGCGCCGAGAAAAATATTTCTCCGTCGAACATCGTCCTGATGGGTCGCAGTCTTGGATCGGGTGTCGCCATCCAGGTGGCCGCCGCGCGGCCGCAAGCGGCCGGACTGATTCTGGTTACGCCGTACGAAAGCATCGCCGCCGTCGCGAAAATTCAATATCCGTGGCTACCGATTGAACGGATGCTTCGTCACCCGTTCCGTGCCATCGATATTGCGCCGCAGATTAAAATGCCTGCGCTGGTGCTTCTGGCGGAATTTGACGAAGTAATCCCGATTGAGACCGGCCAGAAACTCGGCACGGCGCTGGGCGGGCCGAAAGAGATCGTCACCCTGCCGATGGGCCACAACGATATCAACGAGCATTACGGCTATTTCAGTGCCATCAACCGGTTTGTTAATCAATAGCTCTCGCGCAAAGACGCCAAGTCGCGAAGGAAGTTCAGTTTAAAGAAAAGGGTGTAACCAATGAATGAAAACGAGATCGCGAAAGAAACGGTTGATGCTGCATTAAAAATTCACAGGAGTTTGGGGCCGGGTCTTCTGGAATCAGTTTATGATGTCGTTTTGGCAAAGGAATTAGAAACCCGCGGATTGCGTATTCAGCGCCAAGTGCCTGTTCCGATCAAATACGAAGGGCTCATTTTTGAAGAGGGATTCCGTACAGATATTATCGTTGAAGACAAAGTAATCCTTGAGCTGAAATCTGTTGAGAATATGACCGCCGTGCATAGGAAGCAGTTGCAAACATACCTTCGACTAACCGGCTTGAAACTTGGGCTTTTGCTTAATTTTGGTGCCAGCTTGATGAAAGACGGCATTGTTCGCGCGGTAAACGGGCTCGAGGAATAGACTTTGCGCCTTGGCGTCTTTGCGCGAGTATCTTTATCTGACGGGGATACGAACCAGAGCGACGGCCATTCCACCGAGAATGAATGCGCCGCCGATGAGCATCGGAAGCGTCAGCGCTTCACCAAGCACCACCCACGCAAACAGCGCGGCCAGAAACGGCTTCAGGAAAAAGACCATTGATCCGATACCCGCCTCGACGTGGCTGATGCCGTAGATGAATAGAAAATAGCCAAGTGCGGTTCCGATCAGCGCCAGATAGACCACACCCAGCCAGTCGGTCGCGCCGTACGTCGCCAGCGGAAAACCTTCAGCGCCCAGAGCGATTGGCAGAATACAAAGTCCGCCGACCAGTCCCGCAAAGGCGGTGATGGGCAACGCGCCGTAGCGCGGCGTCATTTTTTTAAAGAGCACGGTGTAGAGCGCGAAGATGATGATGGCCGCCAGCATCAGAAATAGTCCGGTCGGCGACACTCCGTCGGCGCGGTCGCGGGCTAAAACAAGAATCCCCGTCAGACAAAGCGCAATGGCCCCCAGTTTTCGCATGGTAATTTTTTCAGGAAGCGCCAGCGGCGCGAAGAGCACCACAAACACCGGATTGCAGCTGAAGACCAGTGCCGCGACGTTGGCGGGCAAAAAGGTGATGGAAAGGTGGTAGAGACTCGACATCAGAGTCACACCGAGCAGTCCAAGTCCGGCCAGCACGGCGGCATCGTGCCGGCTGAACGACTTATCGCGCAACTGGCGCGCGGCAGGAAAAAACAGAACTAGTCCGGTGATAATAAAACGGAGCGCCGCAAGCCAAAATGGGTGGTGCCCAGCGACCCCTCCGCCGATCTGCATCATCTTGGAAGCCACTTCAATGGTGCTGAAAAATACTATTCCCGCCAGCAGGGCCGAGAGTCCACGCAGGTTCATTGGGTCTCTTGGTTCTGTTTTTTAAATTTCCGGAGAAGCAGCGCATGCTTCAGCTTGCCGATCGGCGACATGTGATCCACCAGCAGCACGCCGTTGAGGTGATCCAGTTCGTGCTGAATGGCGCGAGCCAGCAGGCATTTGGCGTTGAGAACCTGAACGTTACCGTCGCGGTCAAGATAGCGCAGAACCACTTCGGCAGGACGTTCAACCGGGACATAAAGTTTAGGAAAACTCAGACAACCCTCTTCAGCCACAGCAGTTTCTTCCGACTCACCAATAATTTCCGGATTGATAAAAGCCTGCGGCATTTTAACGCCAGGATTATTCGGCAAGCCCTGATCGTTCTTGTCGGCAGCGACCGGCACATCCAATACAAAGACGGCTTCCGTATGACCAATCTGCTCGGCGGCCAGACCGATTCCCTCCTGTGCATACATGATGCCGAGCATACGGTCGATCAGCGTGCGGATTTCCGCCGCGATCTCTTTGACCGGCACCGACTTTTTGCGCAGCACCGGATTTCCATAGGTACAAATGGGACTCGCCATTTTTTTCTCTCCCCAACCTTCCTTAAAGGGCGTATTTGTAACGCATGGACATCGTTTTCTCAACGTTTAACGCCCGCTATTCCCACACGGCGCTCGCCCTGCGCTGTCTGCGGGCCAACCTCGGGAATCTCCGCGACCGTTCTGTCATCGTTGAGTTCGACAACGGTTTCGCCCCGCAGGCTGCCGCCGAAAAACTGCTGGCGCACGATCCGGAAATCGTCCTTTTCAGCGTCTACATCTGGAACCTCACCGTCACCGCTGAAACCGCCGCCATCCTGCGCACCGTAAGTCCGAATCTGAGAATCGTCATCGGCGGACCGGAGGTCAGCTATGAATACGAAGAACTAGCCATCTTCCGCACAGCGGACCATCTGATCTGCGGAGAAGGAGAAGCGGTGATTGAACCTCTTTGCCGCGCACTATTGCAAGGCAAGCGAGACGCTTGCGATACATCTTCCGTACCGCAGGCTTCCAGCCCGCCCTGTCTTTCTTCTGTATCGCAAGCGTCTCGCTTGCCTTGTTTCAATCCTGTTCAAGACGTCCGCCAATCCCGCCGAAAAAGTCTCCCGCATTGGACGCAGGATGGTTGCACTTATTTCGTCACGTTCCGTCTTGCCGATTCCATTGCGCAATCGCGCATCAGCGAATACAACGCGTTGCGCGAAAAATGGAAGGAGCACCATCATCCGCCCTACACCGAAAACGAGAAAGAGCAGTTTAATAAACTCTTCTCAGAACAAGTCAATAGCTGGCTCGACGAAGGTGCAGGCGCATGCATTCTGCGCAACCCTGAAATCTCAAAAATTGTCGCCGACACCTTGACTCATTTCGACAGCGAACGGTACGAACTCGACGAATGGGTCGTCATGCCAAACCACGTGAACGTGCTGGTAACGCCATTATCCGGCTTCGATCTGAAGGATATTCTCCATTCCTGGAAATCTTTCTCAGCCCATGCAATCAATGAAATCACCGGCCAAAAAGGCGCAGTCTGGAAACATGAAAGTTATGACCACATTGTCCGGAATCAGGAGGAGCTGCTCCGCATTCGTAAATATATCCGCGACAACCCAGCCAAAGCCGGGTGCAGCGCAGAGATGAGACAAGGCAAGCGGGACGCTTGCGGTACGGCCAATGTATCGCAAGCGTCCCGCTTGCCTTGTCCCAACTCCATATCGCAGACACCCTGCCCGCCGAAAGTGATCGAAGCGCCGCCCGTCGATCTTAAAACTATCGCCCTGCCGTATGATGAATACACCGACGATGACATCGCCCACCGCCGCATCTACGTCGAAACCTCACGCGGCTGTCCGTTCAAATGCGAATACTGT
>JBAWXO010000038.1:0-9461 GCA_037144035.1 Kiritimatiellales bacterium | reverse complement strand
TGCTGGCTTTCCGGGAAGGGCTTTTAGATCACGCCCTGCTTGAACAACTGGCCGCCAAGGATAAGTCCAGGGCCGAACAGATTCTTAAAACAATCATCCGGAATCCGGTGGATTACAGCACGAATCCTTCCGAATATAATTCGGCGCGGCAGAGTATTTTGGAAGCGCTGGAGAAAACCGGCGGCAAATAACCCCACTAGCTATTATTACACAGAAAACGGCAAAAAGATGGTGAAGTGTTAGTATCAGGAATGAACGTTTTGTCCATGCGAATGAGCGGTTCGTGTATTCATAAAAAACGGAATGGGTGGTTTGATTTTGGCAAGGATGGAGCCAGGCGAATTGAGCAGCGAAAAAAGGAGAATATGGTGAGTAATGTAAAAAGACTAATAGCAGTAACTGTCAGCATGATGGCGGTTGCAAGTTTCGTACATGCGAGTGTGATCGTGACCTATTGCAGTTTCGATAGTTCAACATCGCAGGTAGATGCGGGCACCCTGGTGCCTATCCTGTACCCGACATTGGTTTCGATTACCAATACGGCGAAAGTAGGTGCGGGTTCCCTCAAGTTTGATGCTACGACATCAAGAGTTTCGATGTCGGCTGGCAATGCTGCGCTTCTATCGGATACGCCGCAGTTTACAGTTATGATGTGGGCTTATCGTACGGCTGATAATCTGCCAAACAGCGGCAGTGAGATGCTTTGGGCGGATCAAAGTGATAATTACCTGCGTCTGACAGGGACTGCCACGACAGATAATCTGTATTTTCGCGGGACAGCGGATAATGCAAGTTTTACCGGACCTACCTCATTCAGTTCGTTATTAAATCCGTTGAGGACATGGCGTCATATCGCGATCCAGTATGATCTCACTGCAGGCACGATAACCAGATATCTGAATGGCGCTCAGTCTGGGGGCGCGATCAACATTTCAACATGGGATGATGTAACGTTCGGCGGCTTTCTCCTCGGATATAACGGTAGTGTTAATGCGTTTACCGGGCTGATTGATGATTTCGCCGTGGTGAAAGGAAACTTAACGAGTGAAGAGTTGGCGGCAATTGCCGGCGGACAGAGTGTTTCTTCGGTAATCCCCGAGCCGGCGACACTTGGGCTTCTCGGTCTGGCCGCCGCAGTGGTGCTGGTTATCCGTCGAGGAAGAGTCTGCTTGGGTTAGTCTGATGGTGCGGACACTTTTCGCCGTACCAACAATTGGAAATGTTTCTGTTGCAGTACGTGTAATCGAATCATATGGGATTAATTTCGTTTTACAGAAACGGAGGGCAACGAAGTAGATTCAAAAACTTGGGAAATAAAGGCTTTCCCTGCATCCGGTTTTCCCTGGGGGTCCTTCGTTACCTGTTGAAAATATTGTTCAGATTAATCCCGTATTAGAGGCATTTAAGCCTAAAAATGAAAATGGAGCCACTGTTTACAAATAGTAAATCTCTCATTATTTGGGTGAGCTGAAGCGGATTGTCTTTGCAGATGAGGCAGATTGATTTTATGGGTGATTAGTGTCCATTAGTGAAGATTAGTGGTCAGTTCATTTCTGATTTAGGTTAAGAGGTTTTATGAAACAACCAATTCATCTGTTTGTGCGAAGAGCCGGCGCCGTCTTGCTGATCATTGGGGCTTGTTTGTCGGCCTCGACGTTGTTCGGCGCAACGCTGGCTTATTGGCAGATGGACGAAGCAACCGGCGCTTCGGTTATACAGGATAGTATTGGGTCAAAGGATCTGACTTTAGGGGTCAGTGCTACACAGGCTCAGCCCTTTTCTTCTGTTGTTCCTAATCCGGATCCGGGTCCTTTCCGTTCCGGGGAGACGAAAACCGATCAGGGGTCGCTGAATAACAGTCGTGGCGGCCAGTCGTCGTACGACGAGCTGTTCGATATGCGGGGCTCTCCCTGGACGCTTGAAGGGTGGTTCCGCAATTCCGCAGTTCCAGGTCAGCAGACCACGGCTGAAATTATTGCAGCAACACGCAATAGCCCGGGCTGGAAAGGCTGGGATCTGCGCATGCAAAACGGCATGATTCAACTGCTTGCGCAACCGAATAGCGGTGCCGGCATCTCAATGCGTACGAATAGACGGTATGACGACGGAGCCTGGCATCATATAGCGCTTCAATGGAATCCGGCTGCGGGTGCAGAAGGCCGGGTGCGGCTTTATGTGGATGGATCAATGGTTAAGGAAGGTGCCGGCGCGGGGGATCTGGGTGCGGATTCAACGAGGCGCTTTGCAATCGGGGCTCAGATCACGGCAGACACAAAAGGAACGGCTCAGGCGCGCTGGAACGGCGATCTGGATGAATTCCGTTTTTCGAATACTCTGCTTGAGCCGAACGATTTTCTTTGCGCGGGATATGTACCGTCCGCACGGCCCGTGCCGCCGGCGCCGGTAGCGCCGCCACAGGCGGCGGATGCGGGTGTACAGAATATTTCTGCCGCATACCGGAACGGACAGGTTTTTATTCAGTGGGAGGAATCAGCGGCCAGCCGTGAGAATCTCAGGGTGTACCTGCATACGGAACCAATCACACCCGCGAATTTTTCTCAAGCCCGGCTGGTTGAACAGCGGATCGAACCTCATTCTGCCAGCGACTGGTATGAAGACCCGGCGGAATGTCCGAAGGCTGACGGCCCGGTGCGCGGCTGGATTATTGAGTCCGGAGCATCTGCTCTTGATCGGAACGGCGGTTTGTTTGTGCATACGGTGACAGCATCTGATCCGGCTCCGGCCTTTTTTGCCGTGCTGACGGACAGCCAGGCCGGTGCCGATATTAAGGCGGGACAAAATTCGCTGACCTCAGCCGTGGGACTTTCCGTGGCGCCGGTCAGCGCGATCTGGCAGCTCGGGGCGCCGACGGCCAACAGTCCGCCGGCAACCGGCAAGCCGCTGGCGATTCAGCTTCATTCGCACCAAGGCCGCCCGACGGGTTCATTGACCTATCTCATTTTTGGCGACAAGACGATGGGCTGGCGCGAAGGTCTGCCGTTTAAATTCAAGGTCAGTGTGCTGACCAATGCGGTGGTGGTGGAGCCGTATGACCGGGTCTGGATTAACCGGAAGCTCGGTTCGGCAGAGACCCGTAGCTCGTATAATACCCCGTATAAGAACATTGAAACATGGCATTACGGAACCAGCGATAAAATCTACGATCCGGTGGAGCGTTATAACGGAACGGTGGTTAATTATACCGAGCGGCTTTATTTGAAGATGCTCGACTGGGTTGAGCAGACCTACCAGACCGATACAAACAAGGTGTATGCCTACGGAGCCTCCATGGGAACCGGGGTGCAGCGGCTGGCGCTGCAGAACCCTGACCGGTTCGCAAGTGTGGATCTGCTGGTTCCATTTGTGGACTGGAGTTATGTGAGCGGTTCAGAAAACAATGCGCAGCGGCTGGATGCTTCCTGCGGGCCGATGACGATGATGACCAGCGATGGAATTGCGCTGTCCAACCGGATGAATCTGGTTGAATTTATGCAGAAGACAACGCGTGATCTGCCGCATGTTATCATTCGGGTTGGGCGGCAGGATAAATCGGTTTTCTGGACCCGTAAGCCCGCCTATATGGAGGCGATGCAGACCAACCGGCACGGCCTGACTGCCGGATGGGACAACGGCGCTCATGGTACCGCGATGCGTCCTAGAAATATAGCGGCCTTTCCGAACTTTTCTGACTATGATTACGCAAGTTCACATTTCGCGCTCAACAAGAGCTATCCGGCCTTCACTCGTTTCTCGATGAATCAAAATCCGGGTAACGGCGACCCGGCCGCCGGCGATGCATCCGGCTTTATCAATCGCGGACTCGACTGGTCGGACATAGCGGATCAGCCGAACCGATATGAAGTGAAGATTCAAGTGACGCATCCCGATGCGGTTTACCCGGTGAGGGTGGATGTGACTCCCCGTAACCTGCAGAATTTTAAACTGAGGCCGGGGCAGACACTTCACGCGCAGAACCGCAACAGTGCCGGCGCCGTCGTGGAGGAAAAAACCATTACCGTCGATCACGCCGGACGGGCAACCTGCGAAACGTTTACGATTGATTCGGCGCAAGGCAATATGTTGACGTTGATGAAGAAATAGCAATGGTCGGCTTACTGTTTTTGAAACGGAAACCCAGGAGGAAGATGTGTATGAAAAAAACAATGGCAGTTCTCGCCGGTGTGGTGTGCATGGGAATGTGTGCGGCACAGGCCGAGCTCACCGCTCAGTGGAAGTTTGACGGCAGTCTGGTAAATGCGGCCGGTGCAAAATTTGAACTTAAACCGTCCGGCTGGAGTGAGCCCGTGTATTTAGATGATGCCCGTAGCGGCGGCCGGTCGATTTGCTTCGGGAACCCGCCGGCCGGCGGACCGAAAACCGCAACCGATAGATTGGGGTTGAGCGACACCGCGGATCTCGGGATAGGATCCGGAAGCTGGAGTTTTTCGGCATGGATTAAGCCGTCCGAAGATGTCCTGTCCGGTGCGATGACGATCTTTTCGGTAGAGGGTTCGGATACAAAGTGGAAGCTGTATTGTGATATTCGCGAAAAGAATTCCATGAATGTGTTTTTCAGAAATGACAGTTCTTCAGTTTCGGAAAAAGTTGCTGCCGGTTTCTGGGCTCATCCGGGGAACTGGTCGTTGCTGGTTGTGGTATTCGACAGTACAGCCGGAACCGTTTCTGTGTACCGGTATAGTGATGAAACCTCTCCGAAAAACATAAAATCGGAGGGACTCGTGCTTCGTAAGCAGCTGAATAATAAATTTGATCTAACCGTAAAATCTTTTGCATTGGGATATAACCTCGCGAACGCAGGCTCTGGATTCAAAGGACTTATGGATGATGTTAGAATTTATAATCATGCACTGAGTGAGCAGGAGATAGCGAAGCTGATTGAAAAGTAAGTGATTTCTGATGCGAGCCGCCGTAAAAGGCGGCTCGTTGTGTTTAGACGAGTAATTAAAAGGGGAGTATTAAATGATTTGCCGGAAAAACGGCTTAAGAATGGGTCTGCTGAGTGCGGTTTTTCAACTTGTCGTATGTAATTCGATTTTAGCCGGAGACCGTGTCGCGGGGAAAACAGCTGGAGCGGGAAATTCAAACCGCACCTATAGTGTGTACCAGCCGGAGATTTCTGATCATGTGATCGTGGGATTCAATCAGCAGGGGATTAAGTACCGGCATGTGGCAGGTCTGGAATATTTTAAAGGACGGTTTTATGCCGCCTTCAACGCCAATACGGTTTTCAGTGAAGCCCAGCCGGGACAGGAATGCTATGTGGCGTGGAGCAAAGATGGAAAAACCTGGAGCGATGCCGTCCAGTTTACACCGAAGACCAGCGTGCCCGGCGGAAAATACGAAAAGAACAATATCCAGTGGCAGGGCGGACTCTTTAACTGGAAGAACGAGGAGCTCTGGTGTTTCTGGAGTGAAGAGCCGAATTCCGCGCTTCATCTTTCTGTGCTTAAAGATCCTGACGGGAAATGGACTGACCGGATTATTCAGCGCGGCGTTGCGATAGATGGCACGACGGAGTATATGCCGTTTGCCTGCAACAACCCGATCCGTCTCCCCGCCGGGCGGATTATGCTTCCGATCATTGTTCAGGATTTTGCTTCCCATAAATTCAACGTGAATCCGGTGAAGTGGCAGGAGATAAAAAAATACAGTGTGGCGCTGGTCAGTGACGACGAGGGGAAAACCTGGCGGATTGAAGAAGGCACGTTGATCAAAACAGATCCGCCCGCTGATCCGTATGGCAACGCGTTTACGGGAGTGTGGGAGCCGATGTATGTGCTTCAGGCTGACGGACGGGTGCGGGCCTTTACCCGGACAGCAGGCAACCGTTTGTTTACGGCGGTTGGAGATAAAGACGGCACAACGATGGGGCTGTGGGAGAAAAGCAGCACCCGCACGTTGCAATCCAGGCATTGGATTGGGCAGTACGGTGCGCGCCGACTGATGGTCCATCACGATGACTACCGGAAAGAAGTCAATTGGAGAGACCGTCGCAATCTTGCGCTCTTTTTCAGTCGGGCGGGTGAAGACGATTTTGTCGCCGGCAACAGCATCGTCGGCCGCGATGTGCAGGTTCAGTATCCTCAGGCGCTGGTACACGATGACAAGCTGTATGTGGCCTACACGTATGATGCCGGACATGAGCTTCGCTGTGCGATCGTGAATCCGCTGCCTAAAGAATCAGACTATTATATTTTCCCGCGCGGCGATCAGCGCGGCATGGGAGATTTCGAAGATGCGCAGCCGGAAGGACGCACGGAGGTCTCTGTTGAAAACGGACGCGAAATGCTTCGGATGAGAGGTAATGCCGCCGCCGGAGTCGACGTGGATGCCGTCAACCCCGAAACGGACACTTTGGAAATCGGCTTCCCCGTGAAAATTGAAAATACCGAGCACCGGAAAATGATACGCCTTGCCAGTATCGGCGACGGCCAGATCATGCTGGGATATTCCAAAGAAACTCCCGACCGGCTGAATATCTGCATTAATGGCAAATGGCAGGATGCAGGGCCGTTCGGGTTTGAATCTTGGCATCGTGTTAAACTAAGCGTGAATAAGAAACGAATTTTGGTGGATGTAGACGATCAAACCAAAGAATTTCTGCCTGCCTCGGGCTTCAGCGGACGGGTTTATATGGGTGACGGATATCCTGCTGAACGTCTATTTGGACAGAGCCGCTACGTGATTGATATTTCAGGAATAACCACCCGGGTGCTCAGCAACATGTGACCGTCAGGCGGGGCAGAATGTCGCCCCGATGCCGGTTGCGGGTAGTGAATGTTTTATCCATGCAAATGGGCGGTTCGTGTATTGCTTGTTTTCCGGCCAAATGATTGATTTGAATCAATGTCGAGAGGAGCGGATGTTCGGCCGTTTTTAGTGATAGGGAAACGGAAAGTCGGTGAAGTTTAACAGGCCGGATAGGGAATCTGAACGCAACCAATTAGAGGATTTTATGAGATTGATAAGAAAGTTAGGAGGCTGCGTCCTAGTCACAGCCATTGCTTTTTGTTTCGCTTCTTGTTTCGAGAGTAGTGCTCGACCAGATGCCGCGCCGCGATGGAATTCCTATCAGGTGTATCAGCCGGTTGTAACGCGAAGCACGGTGATTGACCCTAATCAATCGGACTTAAAATACAACCACTGCAGCACCATTGCCTTTTTTAATAACCGCTGGTTTTGTTTGTGGAATGCAAACACGGAGTATGCCGAGTCGCAGCCGGGACAAACGATATACATGAGTACCAGTCCGGATGGAAAAGAATGGTCTGCCCCCGAATCTGCTTTTAAGAGCCATGACCGGTCTGTAAATCCGATTCCCTGTAAAATGGTGCAGTGGCAGCCGGCATTGATCGTACATGAAAACGAGCTGTGGTGCTTCTGGGGCCAATGGTCTCGTGATGAATTTTACGGGGCGTATTTTTCGCGGCTCAATGCAGCGGATGGCCGGTGGACAAATCGCCGTCTGCTTTGGGACGGGAGCCCGGATGCCGGGTTTGACGGCAAAAAGTGGCGCATTTTCCCTTCACAGAATCCGGTGCGGTTGAGCAGCGGACGGTATCTGGCTCCTGTTGTTCTGATCGGCCCGGAGATGACGAATGCTCCGGTAAAATCGTGGTGGAGCAATGAGAAGAGGGCTTCCGTTCTCTATTCGGATGATGCAGGGGCCACCTGGCACTATTCCGAGGGGACCTCTTTGCCCGAGCGGCTCTGGACGTCATGGGAGCCAACGGTGTGGGAAAAGCCGGATGGGAAAGTGGCAATGTTCTGCCGCAATAACGATCAGCGGAAAAAAAGCCAGGGCGGTCCGGACGGGGCGGAAGTGTTGCTGTACGCGGAAAGCAGTGACGGCGGCATTACGTGGGGCCCGCTGGAGTATGTTCCGATTCAGACGGTGGTTTCCCGTATGCATGTGATCCGTCAGAATCAGAATTGGGCGAAGCGGCCTGCCGCCGATGAACGGTTTATTATGGTCCATAACGCCTGGCCCAATCAGAACCCGCTTTTCGTTCGCGACCGCAATGCCATTTCTCTCTTTTCCAACCGAGGCGGCGGACAGAATTTTGTCACCGGGCCGAACATCAGCGGCAGTCAGACGGTCGTGAGTTATCCTCATATGGCGGTGCATAGCAATGACCTGTTTGTCTCTTATACCCGCGGAACAGGAAACGCCGCTATTTTTGTAACCCGCGTATCACCGCTGCCTGATCCGGATCAGTTCTATCTGTTTCCCCGCACACTGCCGTATCCGGCTGCGGCGGCACCGGAATGTTCGGAGACGGCAGTTCGTTTTCACGGCACGCAGTATTTTGATTTTAAAGAACAGATGAATTCCAATTCCGTATTTAATTTCGGCGCGTGGATTTTTCCGGAGCTGGAAGGGACTGTGCTGGATATGCAGACCCCGTCAGGCCGGACCGGACCGCGCTTTGAGTTCATGCACGGACGTTTGGGCGTTACACTTCCCGGCCGGAAAAGGGTGGATGCGCCGGACCGACCGCTTCCGATTTATGAGAAGAACGGCTGGATGCCTGCCCACATGTGGTATTACCTCGGTGTCACGGTTGACTGTAAAAACGGCTTGATGAATTTCTATGTTAATCAGGCGCATACCGGTCAGGTTAAATTTGATCCGGTTGATCTGCCCAAAGAGTCCTGGCGGGTGAGAATCGGCGCAAATCAGCCCGGCTCAAAAGGCTCTTTGAACGGTTTTACCGGTGATCTCCGGTTTGCGGCGTTATGGTGCGGGGCGGAAGGTCAGGAATATCATGCGCGGCTCTATGAACAACTTGCACTGCAGAACCCGGCTGCGCAGGTGCTGTCCGCTGGCAGTTTGGTTTTTGATGTTAGCGATTTATCGTGGAAAAGCCGGGTGACAATTCCTCCTCGCGAAAAATACGGGACGGTTGAAACGGTTGCGGTGGACGGTGTAGAAGCGTTGCTGGTGTACGGGGCGGCTGGCGCGGGCATTGAAACTCCGGTCTGGAATCCTGCGTCCGGAGAAACTCTGGAATGTAAATTCCGGTTCAAAGTAATGGAAGGTTCGGAGGCAGTGATCCTGACGGCCGGTGATCTGAAATCGACGCTTCAGATTGTGCGCAAGGATGAGTCGCTGATGATTCGCAGCGGTTCGCAGGAACAACCGGTCCTCTGTAATCTTCAGGGCTGGGTTGATTTGACCGTAAAAGTTTGTGCGGATGCCGTGACAGTACAAGCCGGTGAAAAGGGCGCTCCGGTCACGGTTGCTTTCCGGTCGCAATTGAACACGCTTTATCTCGGCGATGGTTTTGTGTGTCCGGCTGCCGCTCCGAAAAGCGGTGTCGCTTTTGATGTAAAATCTTTGCGGACCAGAGTGATCAAGCGGACAGCGCCATAAGGATGTTTTTCAGTGAAATACCATTAGGCTGACAAAAGCCCCCTTACCCCTTGAAAAACAAGGG
>JBAWXO010000037.1:0-9520 GCA_037144035.1 Kiritimatiellales bacterium | reverse complement strand
AGCAAACGCTACGCTCACGGACTTTATACCGAATATCTAGCGTGAATGGTATTACTTCATCAGCTGATCGAGAATTCCGTAATACTCTCCAATCGACTGGACAGATTTTTCCATCAATAACCACGACACCCAGGTCAGGATTAAAACAACCGCCGTCCAGACGAGCTTTTTACGGAGAGTGAAGTTCGGATGCACCCAGAAGAGCGGGATCGCAAACGGGCCGACGCAAAGCACCGCCGTAGTGAGCCAACCGGGCCGCAGATACCACGGCACCTTCTTTTTCTGCATCAGGAACTGTTTGCAGAACCGGCAGAAGACGGCATCGTCCTGAATTTCTTCCGCGCAGAATGGACACTTTTTCATAGGCAAAGGTTTACGCCCTTTCGGCGTCGTTTACAACACGGCTTTTGATTACACCGGCTTCATCAGCTTGGCGAAAAACTTCGGAACCGGCGCTTCGAAAGCCATCCGCTTTCCGCTGTGCGGATGATTAAACGCAATGGATCGGGCGTGCAGCGCCATGCGTTCGAACTTTTTATCCTTGAGGCCGTATTTGACGTCGCCGACCACCGGATGGCCCAGTTCCGCGAAATGCACCCGGATCTGGTTTTTGCGGCCCGTCAGCAGGTTGATCTTCAGCTCGCTGAACAGTTTGTTCTCGCGGGTCACTTCATACTGCGTTTCCGACCATTTGCCTTTGGCCTGAGTGGTTGAATAAACAAACTGCGCCGCGTTCTCCGCCAGATAACTCGAAAGCGTTCCGGTCTTTTCTTTCAGCGATCCGTGTACGATCGCGCGATACTCCTTTTCGACCTCTTTCCAATGATCTTTAAGCCAATTCTGCACCGCTTCGGTCTTGGCGAAAATCAGCAGGCCGGAGGTTTCGCGGTCGAGCCGGTGAACCGTATAGGCCCGCAGGCGCGAGCGGGCCGCGCCCTTACGCAGATAGTCGGTCAGGAGATATTCTGCCGTTTGCATTTCATACCGCGATGGACTCATGCTCAGCAGACCGGCATCTTTATTGATCACGATCAGATCGCGGTCTTCGTAGATGATCTCCAGCCCTTTCGGGCGATGTCTGTGAGACGCGCTCATGCCACCGCCAGAATTCTTCCGGACGAACCGGCGCGGAAGGAAAATTTTTCACCCTTCTTTTTATCCAGCAGCGCCGCGCCGATCGGCGACTCGGGTGTAATGACAGAGACCAGCCTGTCCTCGAAGTCCAGCTCGATTCCACCGGCGCAGGGAAGCAGGAAGCAGAGCATCTTTTCTTTATCCAGCTCCGTTTCAATCAGTGCGCCGACACCGATCGGCTGGCCGTCATAAACCGGAATCATGAAGGTTTTCAATTCTTCGAGCGCGACAGCCAGCGCTTTGAACTGCAGGGCATGACCACGTGCCAGATAGGACGATTCGAGTCCGCAGGTATCCCACTTGGTCTCGGCGCGCGCCTCGCCGTCCGTCGCGCCGGCGGAAGCCTGTTTATTCGCCGCCTGCTGACGGCGGAGGTCGGCTTCCAGTTCAGCGATAATGGCGCGCAGCAGTTTCGTTTTATTCATGGGTTTCCAATGTCTGGAACATCACTTCAGCGTGATGGTTGAAAGGCTCTGCGCGCGGTTGACGAGGCCGTCGCCGGTTTTGCTGTCGTTCAGCGTCGCATACACTTCGAGGCTGGACGGATACATGCCGCCCTCTTTCAACAGCGCAATCTCATCGCTGTTGAGCGCAGAGCGGTAAACAAACCAGTCGCGGAATTCCGCGCCGCTGAGGGTGAAACGCGACGGCATGTAGCGTTCCTGAACAGAACCGGCTTTGACGCCGTTGACGTAGAGTTCGGTTTCGCCGCGCGCATACCAGTGCGCGATCACGACCATGTTCCAATCTTTGGAAAGTTCAGAGGAAACCGGATTCTCCGCCAGCCCTTTGTACTCAAGCTGTCCGTTTTTCACGGAAAGCGAAACAATCGCCTTCTGGCCCGAAAAAATAAATTTACGGTCGGGTCTCTTCTTCTCTTTAGCGGGCACTTCCGTATCCACGGCGGAAACCGGCTCCGCTTCGATGGAGGCGATCTGCCCGTCCGCGGAGGCTTTCACCCAGAACACTTCCGCAAAAGCATGCATCGGATCGGCGGGAACGAATTCAACAGAACGTTTGCTCAGTTTGATTCCGTTTCCGGCGGCACGCTCGGGGCGCGACTTACCCTGATCCAGCGCCGGCCAGAGCGACGGCACAATGGCGCGGAACATTTCTTCGTGGCCCTGCGTGTTGGGATGTTTCGGATCATTCCAGATTCCCGGCACCCAGCCGCCCCGACCGTCGTCCACACTGCCGAGAAAATTGATGCTCGGCAGATAGAGCTGACTGATGAACAGATTCATCTGGCGCACCTTGGCATAGTTTTCTTCGCTGATATCGCCGGTGGCGTAGCAGTTCGCGACCGTCACATTCATACCGTTGGTGCGGCAGGTCTCAATCAGACCCGGCAGGTTGCGCCGAAACTGCTCATCCAGAAACTTTTCGTTAGCGAGCGACAGACCGATCAGCACATACGAGGCTTTTACCGGCAGAAGAAACGGGCCGGTCTGATTTGTCTTCATCGCGCCGTTTTCATCCAGTACGGGTGCCCAGCGGTTTTGAATTTTCACTGTCGTGTCGCCGCCGCGCGAAACATTGGTAACCGCCCAACCGTCCTGCGCCATCCGCGTCTGGAGACGTGTAATGTAACCGCCCTGCTCCTTGTCGCCGACGCCTTTGCAGACGGACGAACCGAAGCCCGCCAGCGTTTTCGGCTTCAGCGCCTCTTCGGCGCGCAAAGAAAACGTCAGCAGTGCCGCAATGGCAATGATTCTGAAAAATCGGTTCATGAACATCTCCCCGGTGCGTTTTATGCCAAATCAGGCGCGGCCACCGTCCGCACCCACAGTGAGAAAGATTTCTGTAGCCGCGCACGGTGGGCGCGGCAATAAAAACCAAAGATCATGTGGACCTGACATTATTCCATCATTCCATTCTCTATGGATCGAGGTTCTCGAGTTTGAGCGTGCCGAGGTCGATCTTGCGGTAATAGCAGTCGCGCGGCTCGCCCGCGCCGTTTTTGGTGTGGCAGATGCCGCCACGGTTCGGGCGGACGATGAACAGCAGCGAATTCTGCTCGCAGTTGACGCGCGCTTCGATCAGTTCAAAGGTTTCGCCGGACGTCAGCCCTTTAATCCACAGCTCCTGCCGCGACGAACTCCACAGCACCAGCATCTTGCGCTTCAGCGATTCTTCGAACGCCAGCTTATTGATGTAAGCGACCAGAATCACTTCCTTGGTGTCGGCGTTCTGCACGGCGACCGGAATAATTCCTTTGGTGCCGGCAACCGCCTTCTCCAGCTTGTTCCAGTCGAGTTCGAGTTTCTGCCCTTCTTCCAATTCCTTGCTCATCTCTTCTTCCTTTTCTTCACCTTATACTCAACCCGATCTTCGCGGACATGGAATCCAATCGGGTTACTTTTCTTTTCCGGCGGAGCCAGCAGTGCATCCAGCGTCTCAAAAACAACCCGGAACTTTTCGCCGCAATCCGACTCCAGCTCTTCCAACTTTCGTGCCAGCTCCTTATTTGACTCCAGAATACGGCGCAGCCGGACAAAAGTCCGCATAATCTCAATATTAATTGCAATCGCCCGCGGCGAACGCAGGACACTCGAAAGCATCGCCACGCCCTGCTCTGTAAAAGCCGTCGGGGCGTAGCGCAGCCCCATCCTGTCAGAATTGGAGGTCACAAATTGTGACCTCCAATCCGTGAATTCATCCGGATTAAGAACAAAAGAAAAATCCGCCGGGAAACGTTCAATATTCCGTTTCACCGCCTGTTTCAGCGCTTTGGTCTCAACCCCGTAAAGCTCGGCGAGATCGCGATCAAGCAGCACCTTCTGACCGCGCAGCATTAAAATCCGCGCTTCGACACGGGACGGATAGGCAGATAGATTTCGCTTCATAGTTTCTCCGTTTTAAAGACTGGCAATATACACAGCCGAACCAGCCCTTGCCAGTATTAAGGTAGACGCGACACCTCTGTCGCGTGATTGGCGCATTTGTAGCAGTCGCCCTGCGGGCGACTTCGTTCGCCACAGGCGAACGGCTACAGTTCAGGCAACGCGACGAGGACGTCGCGTCTACGTTGCTCATGCCCTATTGACTCACAAGCAGGATATAGGGTAGTTACCTGTTCAACACTTTTGTTCAATCAACCAATCTGTTAGGCTTCGAAAACATGATCTCTTTTTTAATCGCATTCCTCGGATCACTATTGGCTGGTCTCATAATTGCTCTTATTGATGCTAAGTTTCGTAACCCTACGGCGACTTTTGAGAACGTCCCTGTCCGCACCTTTATACATCCAATGTTGTTGCGCGTCTCAGCTTTCACTGTAGTTACCGCCTGGGTGACAATGTTATGTCTCTTTTCACTAATTATGCTGTGCGTTCTTAAAATATGGTTCTCTGAGACACTAATTCTTGGCGCAATAGGAGCGTTTGTGAGTCTCGCGCTTATGTACTCACTTTTGTCGTTTACACTGCGTTGTCCGAGTTGCCAACGTCATTTACTAGTCCAATGGACTACCAATCCTCCCTTTGCCGAAAAACAGTATGGCCTCATTGGGTGGGCGGCTATTGTTCTGAGAGTGGTAATGCGCAAGAGTTTTCGCTGTATGTATTGCGGGCAACATTATGTTGGCTAGCAATGTAGTTCCTCAAGCTTAACGTCACAACCGCACGGTCACGCCTTTGGAGCGCATGTATTCTTTGACCTGGCGGATGGTGAATTCACCGAAGTGAAAGATCGAGGCGGCGAGCACGGCGTCGGCTTTACCAACGGTGACCGCTTCGACCAGATGATCGAGAGTTCCCGCACCGCCGGAAGCGATGACCGGTACGCCGACCGCTTCGGAAATGGCGCGGGTGAGTTCAAGGTCGTAGCCGTTCTTCGTTCCGTCGGCATCCATGCTGGTGAGCAGAATTTCGCCCGCGCCGCGCTGGGTACCTTCAATCGCCCACTTAATCGCATCGAGTTTGGTCGGATTGCGTCCGCCGTGTGTGAATACACCCCAGGTGCCATCGCCATTACGCCGTGCGTCGATCGCCAGCACGGTGCATTGGCTGCCAAACTGTTCGGAACAGATATTGAGAATGTTTGGATCGTTGATGGCGGCGGTGTTGAACGAAACTTTGTCGGCCCCGGCGTTGAGCATACGGCGGACGTCGGCGGGCGTGCGGATGCCGCCGCCGACGGTGAGCGGCATAAAAACCTGTTCGGCCACGCGGCGAACGATGTCGACCATGGTGTCGCGTCCGTCGCTGGAGGCGGTGATGTCGAGAAAGGTCAGTTCGTCCGCGCCCTGCGCCTCGTAGGCCTTGGCGCACTCCACCGGATCGCCGGCATCGCGCAGTTGGACGAACTTAACGCCTTTGACCACGCGGCCGCCGGTTACATCGAGACAAGGTATGATTCGTTTTGCCAACATAGTTTTGGAGTTAACCACTATTGGCCCTGCCCGACAAGTCCCCGCCGGATAAATCATATCAAACCCGTATGATATTAGGTTTTTATTACCGCGCCCACCGTGCGCGGCTACAGAAAATCTTTCTTACTGTGGGTGCGGACGGTGGCCGCGCCTCATACCGGGCATCGTGGTATCAGTCCTGACGGCATTGATTTTCCCCCGTAAAATCTTGTGCGGGAGCCCCGTTCTGGCAACATCCAGCCATGAAAAAGGCTGGTGTCATAGCAAACCCGAAACGGCCGCACGCCGCCGACATCTTTGAGCGTCTCGCCCGCAAGGCGAAAGCGCTCGGCATCGAGCTGTTCGCCGATCAACAGACCGCCGCCTATCTGCCCTCCGCAACCGTTATCGCTTTTGACCAATTCGCAAAAACCGTCGACGTTCTGCTCTCACTCGGCGGCGACGGCACCGTCCTGTTCTGCGCGAAACTCCTGAACGGGGCCGATGTTCCAATCCTTGGAATCAATCTCGGCAGTCTCGGATTCCTGACCGGCGTCGGCGAAGACCAACTCGAAACTGCCTTGGATGCGCTGGCCGCCGGTAAATGCAAACGCGACGTCCGCACGGTAGCGGACTGCACCGTTCTGCGCGGCGGAAAACTCATCGGCCCCTACCGGATTCTCAACGATGCAGTCGTTGGCTTCGGTGGATCTTCCCATATCGTCACGCTCGAACTCGCCGTGGATGGCGAACCGATCACCACCTTCGCATGCGACGGCATGGTCGTCACCACGCCGACCGGAAGCACCGGACACTTTCTCTCATACGGCGGACCGATCATCCAGCCCTGCACCGATGTGTTCGGTATCAGTGTCATCTGTCCGCACACGCTCAGCAACCGGCCGATTATCCTGCCCGACCAGAGCGTCATTGAAATCACGATCCGGCACTCTCATAAAAAACTGCTATTCTCCGCGGACGGACAGGATGTCGAGGAGCTGGGCGAAGGCGACGCCATCCGGATCGCCCGCAGCGACAAGTCTGTCGCCTTCCTGCGCCTGCCCGGCTACAGCTACTTTTCCGTCCTGAGCGAAAAACTCCACTGGAGAGGATCGAGCTACTAAGAGTGGAATGATGGAATACTGGAAAATTGGAATAATGCATAAACAGGAACTCCAGTCATGACTTCTCTTCTTCCACTATTCCACCCTTCCATCATTCCATCATTCCTCGCTTTTTGGGTTCACAATCTTGATCCCGTCATCTTCCACCTCTGGGGCCCGCTGGCTGTCCGCTGGTACGGAATCGCCTATCTGCTCGGCTTTCTCGGCGGATACATGATCCTGCTCCGGATGTCCAAGCGCGGCGAATTCGCCGTGCCGCCGCAGGAACTTGGTAACTTCATCGTCTACATCGCGATCTACGGCGTCTTTCTCGGCGGACGGCTCGGTTACGTCCTCTTTTACGCGGGGGACATTTTCATCCATGACCCGCTCTTCCTTTTCCGCGTCTGGGAAGGCGGCATGTCCAGCCATGGCGGCCTGATTGGCGTAATTCTGGTGGTGCTCTGGACAGCGTGGAAAAAGAAGCTTCCCTTCTGGAACCTCACCGACGGCCTCGCCCTCGTCACGCCGATCGGCCTTTTCTTTGGACGCATCGCCAACTTCATTAACGGCGAACTCTGGGGACGGCCAACCGAAGTTCCGTGGGGCGTCGTCTTTCCGCAGGTGCAGGACCCCACGCCAACTCCGCGCCATCCGTCGCAACTTTACGAAGCCTTCGGCGAAGGCCTCTTGCTCTTCATCGCCTTGTGGCTTATCCGCCGCACGGCATGGGGCAAACGCGAAGGTTCCCTGAGTGCCGCCTTCCTCGTCATCTACGCCGTCGTGCGCATCGCCAGCGAATTTTTCCGCGAGCCCGACAGCACCATCTACTTCGGCTGGCTCACGAAAGGTCAGCTCTACTCCAGCGTCATGGTCGTCGGAGCCGTTGTCATCATCGCTAAGAAACGTCTGTGGCAGCGGAATGATGGAATGAAGGAATAATGGAATGATGGTTCTGCGGAAAAACATCAATCGCGGATACATGCAACTGCGAGTCTGGCAGGATGCCAAAGAGCTTTATCTGCTGACTTGGAACGTGTTTAAGCGGTTTCCGTACGAGCTGAAACGTGTCGCCTCACAACAGATCGCTTCGATTGATTCGATTCACCGCAATATTGCCGAAGGGTACTGCCGTCGCGGCATCAAAGAATATCTGCAACACCTGAACATTGCCATGGGATCAGCGGGCGAAAGTGTATCAGCCCTCCATGTGTACTGTCCGGCAGGACATATCTCCGAAGAAGAATTCGAGCAGATGGATTCTTTGGCTTTCCGGATGGAAAACGGATTGAAGAAACTGATTGAAAGCCTCCAGGAAAAGCAGCAAAACGGCGACTGTGATGATTCATTCGTCATCCGGGAATCAAATGAAGTATATGGAACCAGTCATGAATAGTCCTTCTTCCAATATTCCTCCATTCCAGCATTCCAACATTCCAAGCATTTTGATCAAGAACGCTGACTTGGTCAGCGACGGCGCGATTCGCGCCGCTGACGTCTTGATCCGCCACGGGCGGATTGACCGCATCGATAATACCATCGACGCGCAGGCCGACATCGTTATTGATGCCAAAGGCAAAGCGCTCCTGCCGGGCATGATCGACTGTCACGTCCACTTCCGCGAACCGGGCCTGACGCATAAAGGCGACATGCAGAGCGAATCGCGCGCCGCCGCCGCCGGAGGCGTCACCTCCGTGATGGAAATGCCGAACACCAGCCCGCCCGCCGTCACCAATGACCGGCTCGAAGAAAAGTTCGCCATCGCCGCGCAGAAAATGGCTGTCAACTATTCCTTCTACCTCGGCGCTTCGCTCAACAATCTTGACCAGATCAAAGCGGTTGACCCGAAGAATGTCTGCGGCGTGAAAGTTTACATGGGTTCTTCCACCGGCGACATGCTGGTCGACCGTTTCCAAACTCTGGAAGACCTCTTCCGCGAATGCCCGGTCAACCTAGCCGCGCACTGTGAAGACGCCGGCATTGTCAAAAGGCATGAAGACATTTTCCGCGAGCTCCACGGCGACGAAACACCGTTCGCCGCTCATCCGCATATCCGCAGCGAAGAGGCCTGCTACCGTTCCAGTGCACTGGCAGTCGAACTCGCCCATAAACATAGCACACGCCTGCATGTTCTACATATTAGCACGGCCCGCGAGTTAGAACTCTTTGACGGCGGAACAGCGCGTATCAGCAGTCCGCGCGAAAATGAGTTTTATATCGAGTGCGACGAAACCGTCCGCAAAATCACCGCGGAGGCTTGTATCCACCACCTCTATTTCGACAGCACCGCTTACGAAACCAAAGGCGCGCTGGTGAAATGTAATCCGGCGATTAAACGCGCCTCGGACCGCGCCGCCCTGCAACGCGGACTGCTCACCGACCGGATCGACACCATCGGCACCGACCACGCTCCGCACACTCTGGAAGAAAAACAGGGAACCTACTGGACGGCTCCGTCCGGCATGCCCGTCATTCAGTCCGCCCTGCCCGCCGTCCTCGAACACTTCCACAGCGGACTGTTGTCTCTGGAAACCATCGCCGCCAAGATAGCCCATAATCCGGCGCGCATTTTTAACGTCAAAGAGCGCGGCTTCATCCGCGAAGGCTACTGGGCCGACCTCGTGCTGGTTGACTTGAACAAACCGCAGACCGTCGCCAAAGAAAACATGCTCTACAAATGCGGCTGGTCACCGTTTGCGGGCGTCACCTTCCGTTCATCGGTCGACACCACCATCGTCTCCGGCCAGATCGCCTGGCGAAACGGGAAAACAAACGGCGCCGTCCTTGGACAGCGCCTTGAGTTCGACCGATGAGTTTTCAGGCTGAATCACTCATCCTGCTGATAAAAATCAAAGCCGATCTTTTTACGCGGCGGTTCCGGCGGCGGAGTCAGCAGAGGCTGAAGCTGTTCCAAGATCACCGCCAGCGCCCC
>JBAWXO010000036.1:0-9618 GCA_037144035.1 Kiritimatiellales bacterium | reverse complement strand
GTCCCTCCATTATTTTTGCGCCCCTTGCGCTCTTTTGTGGCAAAATCTCTTTTCCTCTTCGGCAAGCTCAGGGCCGGCAACCCCCGGAATTATTCGCGCCCATTCGCGTTATTGCCATTCCCTCCCGGTCATTGCTTTCGCAAGCTCATGCCTGTCTCCCTTTGGTCGGCTCGCGGTTCCGTCATCCTGATCCTGCCTTTGTTTTCCTTCGTTGCTTCTTCTGTTAAAAATATTGTTCAGATTAATTCCGTATGATACGGACAGCGGAATTATTTTTCAGCCGGATACCTGTTCCGGCGGAAGCTGTTTGCGGAAATCACTGGGTGTTTTTCCGGTGTGTTGCTTATATAATCTGGAGAAATACAGGGGATCTTCAAAACCCAGTTGTGCGGCAATCTGAGCGGCCGGAGTATGCGGGTTATTGCTCATCAGGTCATTGGCTTTTTTGAGCAGGGTTTGAATCTGGTACTGTTTGAATGAGAGGCCGGTGATGGTTTTGAACAACCGGTTAATGGAGGATTCGGAACGCCCGATCAGTTTCACCGCATCTTTTACGGGGATCGGAGTTTCAGGCTGTTCGTGTATCCTCGTGATCAGCGGACTGATCAGATCGTAATCTTTCATCACGATCATGTATTCGGATTCGATAATGCGGATGGAGTGGCGGAACAGTTTTTTTATGCTTTCAATCTTCGTTTCTGAAAAAGCCGGAGCCGATTCATAAGCCGTTTGGAGTTCGGTGTTGCCGAATCGATGCTCCCAGATGTCCGCGTACGGCGAGCGAAGCTGGGTGGTGTCGCGAAACTGACCGATGATGGCATAGCCGATAATTTGGTCTTCACAGCAGATGGGCACAGCCATTTCATGCATGCCTCCATGGCAGCAGTAGGAATAGATCTCTTTGCTTTTCCGGGTCTGCGCGGTAGCTGAAATATCCTGGTCGTGACACGTGGCTTCCATGCCTAATTCCTGCCGCAACATACGGCAGTAGTGACACATCGGCAGGCGCGAGCCGCTATAAATCGGGTTTACGCTGAGTGTGAAAAATGAACTTCGCACATTCATGATCGAAGCAAAAAGCTCGAAAATCTCATGCGCACCCTGCCGGAAAACATAATTCATTTTTTCGTTTTCTATCATTGATGAAATCATAACTTAACGTGGATGGCTTATCCATCAAAACGCGTGAACGGTTTATCCATCAAAACGATTGGTTTATGTATTCTGCGGTGAGAGCCGATGTGATCAAATCAGGAACAGTCGGGAGGTCTTTATGAGACGATGTCGGTCACCTGCTTATGGTGTGGTTCTGAATGCGTGTTAAAAAACACACCAGATTGGCCTGATAGTCCACCTGAAATTCATTCTCTCGCCTGAAATTTTTGGTTTAATACCAGTTATAGAATCGCAATGCAGTCAGGGTCCCAAATCGAGGCTAAAAACCATATATAGAATCAATGAAAAATAAGGCAGGGCAAAAAACATGAAAACGTCAAAAAATCCGGGGAAAATTTTATTTTATACCTGTGCATTTATTTTGCTGTTTCAAGGCGCAGTTCATGGCGCCATCCAGCAGGAATTCTGGGTGGCTCCTTCGGGCAGTGATTTGAACGCAGGCACCCTTGCGGCTCCTTTTCGAACCATTGATAAGGCGCGGCTTGCCGTTCGTACGAACCTGCCCGGCATGACCGGGGATATCGTGGTGTATCTGCGCGCCGGCGACTACTATATCCCGTCCGGCGTCACCTTTAATAATTCTGATTCGGGAACAAACGGCTTCAAGGTGATTTACAAAAACGGAGATGCCTTGGGAAGCGCCCGGATCATTTCCGCTGCGAGATTGTCCGGATGGAGCGCCGATCCGGTCGACGTGAATGTCTGGACAAAAAATGTCGGTGCGAATCGTACGATCAATAGTATTTTTGAAGGCGAAAATCAGGGGATCGTTGCCCGCTATCCTAATAAAAACGTCACAACCAATTTCCCCTCGTCTTTGGGAGACTATCTCATTGCTGAATCAGGCGGCTTTACCAATCTTCAGTATGCCTCAGGCGACCTGAATCCCGCGGCCTGGACGGCAATGTCGGATCCCAAACTGTGCATTTGGGGGGCTTCCGGTGTTCAGGATTGGGGGGTGAATATCTGGAGCATATCCAACACGGACAGTGCAAACCGGATGATCTATTCCACGGTTTCAAACACCTATGCGGCGGCTTCTGCTGACCGGTATTATGTTCAGGGTGTTCTCGAGTTTCTTGATGCGCCCGGCGAGTTTTATTACGACAAAATAAGCGGCCTGCTCAAGTATAGAGCTTTCAGCGGACTGAACCCGGGCAATAATGTAATTGTCCCGAGCAGTGCGAGTGTTGTTTTCCGTGTGCAGGGAAGTGCGATCGGAAATCTTGTCAGAAATATCCGCTTTGAGGGGCTTTACTTTTGGGGTTCTCCAACCTACGGGATTTATCTCACTCATACCGAGAACATTGAAATAATCAATTGCCATTTCAAATTCTCCGGGCGCGAAGCCATCATAATGAAAGACGATAACCAGAACAATCTGGTGTCCGGATGCTGGATCGAGCATTCCGGGTACGGGGGGATTTACATCTTCAACGCACTGGATCGAACCACAAATGCTGCCAATAAGAGCTATGGGCATGTCATCGAGAACTGCAAGATCAATGATCTGACCGATGTCACGTGCAGTGCCACCGAAAACGGCGGCGTGAACATTTGGAATGCGAATAATTGTACCGTGTCACATTGCGAAATATTCAACGGAGCCCGTTATGCCATATCGCTACGCGGCCATTACTCGACCGAAAGTGTGCCTTACGACAACGGACGGCATTACTCCATCAGCAATGTATTCGAAAATCTCACCATTTACAACGTCGGCAGTGATAGCGGTGACATGGGGGCCATTCATGCCGCCGCAGTGAATCCAACCGGTTCACCGTACATCAATTACTGGCGCAATATTGAAGTGGATGACCTTGCGGCCGCTTCCACCATGCACGACATCGCGCCGAATGGAATTTTTCTGGATCATGCGAATTCCTGTGAAAACCAGAGTTTTGAAAATATAAGAATACGCAACACACAGGGGCTTCCTTATCGCGATAATAATAATCCCGTTCAGACGTTCAATAATTGCAGCTGGATAGACGGGTTTAATGAAAGCCTGATGTCAACCTCCATGGGTTTGACATCGAATTTCCCGGCCTTCTCTGAAGGCCCGTTCCTGCCGCTGGCCGCGCCGCCGGCGACCACGCTGGCTTACTGGCAGCTGGATGAAGCCTCCGGAGCCTGGATTCTGCAAGATGCCATTGGTTCCAATGATCTGACCCTGAGTGTCAGTGCAACACAGATAGCGCCTTCTTCTGCGATCACGAATATTCCCCTTCCGGATCTAGGCCCTTTCAACATCGGCGATGCGCAAGATAATCCTGCGGCCTTGAGTAGCAGTCATGCCGCTCGTTCGGTGTATGATGCAACATTCGATATGCGCAGTTCGCTTTGGACGCTGGAAGGCTGGTTCCGCCATTCCGCGCAAACCAGTGCCGAGGTGCTGGCCGGAACGCGCAATTCATCGGCTGGCTATAAGGGCTGGAGTCTGACGATGACCAACGGGGCCCTGCGGTTATTGGCCTCGCCGGCCTCTGGAGCCGACGTTTCGATCACCACGCCATCGCGATATGACGACGGAGTCTGGCGTCATACGGCGGTTCAGTGGGATCCGGCTGCCGGCTCAAACGGCTGGATGCGGATTTATGTTGACGGCACTCTGGCGGCGGAAGGTGCCGGAGCGGGCGATTTAGGAAATACGGACTCAACTAAACGTTTTGCCCTCGGAGCGCAGATTGCCACCGACGGAACGGTTACGTCCGCTTGGAACGGCGATCTGGATGAGTTTCGTTTTTCAGGCACACTGCTTGTTCCCGCTGACTTCCTTTGTGCGGTGCCGTTGGCGACAACCACCGTGGCTTACTGGCAGATGGATGACGCAACCGGTTCTTCGTTTATGCAGGATGCTGTCGGCTCACATAATCTGGCAATGGGAGTTAATATAACACAGACAGAACCTTCTTCTTCGGTTACCAACGTTCCCAATCCGGACACATCGCGCTTCCGGATTGGCGACCCGAAAACCAATCCTGTGGCCTTTAACAATAGTTATGGTGGCCAGGAGTTGTATGATGCGACGTTCGATATGCGCACGACACCTTGGACGCTTGAAGGCTGGATCCGCAATTCTTCAACCAATACCCAGCTGATCGCGGCAACACGCAATGGTTCCTCAGGCTATAAAGGCTGGGATCTGTCGATGATCGCCGGGAAACTGCGGGTGCTCGCCAGTTCCGACATCACCAGCAGTTCCACTTCATTTACGACGACCGCGCTGTATAACGACGGAGTCTGGCATCATGTGGCCGTTCGATGGGATCCGAATACGGGTGCCACCGGCTGGATGAAGCTTTATGTGGATGGATCCATGGTGAAGGAAGGTGCTGGGGTAGGCGATTTGGGGAATGCCAATTCAACCAAGCGTTTTGCCCTCGGATGTCAGATGATGGTAGACGGAACGGCGTTGTCCCCCTGGCTGGGCGATCTGGATGAATTCCGGTTCTCGAGCACCCTGCTTGAACCGACGAATTTTCTTAACGTGGCGACATTGCCGCTGGCGGTAACGATGAATCAGGCGGCGGGTCAGACGGATCCGGCGAGCGCGGAGCCGGTCAACTTTACGGTGGAATTCAGCAAACCAGTGACGGATTTTGCGACGGGGGATGTGACGATTAGCGGCACGGCGACGGGGACGATCACGGCGGCGGTGAGCGGCAGTGGCACCAGCTATAATGTGGCGGTGACCGGGATGCGCGCCAGCGGCACCGTGATTGCGACAATCGAAACGAACAAAGCGCATAGCGCGACAGGGCAGTCCAATGAAGCTTCGACAAGCACCGACAACACCGTGACGTTCAACTATACGCCGCCGGTGCCGTCGACAACCTTTGCCTACTGGCAGTTCGACGAAGCGACCAGTTCTACAGTTTTGCAGGATGCCATCGGTACGAATAAGCTTACCCTGGGTGTCAGAGCAGTAACCACAACGCCCTTTAAAGCGAAAGTTCCTAGACCGGATGCGGGACCATTTATCACCGGTGATCCAAAAACTAATCCGGCGGCGTTAGCCGGCAGTTATGGTGCCCGGCCGGTGTACGATGCCGCCTTCGATATGAGCAGTTCTCCCTGGACGCTGGAAGGCTGGTTCCGTAATTCCCCCACCAATATTCTACAAGTTATTGCCGCAACACGCAACAGCCCGAGCTGGAAAGGCTGGGATCTGCGCATGACCGCGACTGGCACCATTCAGCTATACTCGGCGGTGGCGAGTAACGCTAGTAGCATCTCTGTAACTACTGCCGGACGGTATGACGACGGAGTCTGGCATCATATCGCCATTCAGTGGGATCCGACGAACGGCGTACTCGGAAAGATGTGGATTTATATGGATGGGACGATGGTGACGAATAAAGCCGGGTTGGGAAATTTTGGGGGTACAAATACTCTGCGCTTTGCGATCGGGGGGCAGTTTCCAACGACTGGCGTGGTTGCGTCCCCTTGGAAAGGCGATCTGGATGAGTTCCGGTTCTCGACCGCAGTGCTCAACCCGACGAATTTTCTTTATGCCGCTGAAACGGCGCCGAAAACGCTGGCTTACTGGCAGCTCGACGAAGCAACTGGCGCTACGGTTCTGCAGGACGCCGTCAGTTCTAATAATCTGACCCGGAGTGTCATTGCAGAAAACGTACTGCCGTATTCTGCTATTATTCAAAACCCGGATGCGGGGCCTTTCAGTATTGGCGACCCGAAAACCAATTCGGCGGCATTGAACTGCAGTCGCGGCGGACTGACATATTATGATGAAAAATTTGACATGCGCGCCGTGCCGTGGACGCTGGAAGGCTGGTTCCGCAATCCCACACAAACCGTTGCCGGGGTGCTGGCGGCCACACGCAATGCATCGGCGGCATGGAAGGGCTGGGATCTGACAATGCTGAGCAACGGGACGTTGCGTGTGTTGGTTTCAGCGGATATCACCACCAATGGCTCTACAATTACGACGGCCGGACGCTATGATGACGGAGGCTGGCATCATGTGGCTCTTCTCTGGGATCCGGATACGGGCACTAGAGGATGGGTGCAACTTTATATTGACGGAACCCTGGTGAAGGAAGGTATCGGAGCAGGGGATCTGGGAAATACGAATTCAATGAAATGCTTTGCCATCGGGGCGCAAATTACTGCCGGCGGGGTGGCTTCATCACCGTGGCTGGGCGATCTGGATGAATTCCGGCTGTCAAATGCCTTGCTCAGCCCGACGAATTTCCTCCGCGCGATGAACGCGCCGTTGTCGCCGGTGACGGTGACGATCAATCAAGCGTCAGGTCAAGCGGATCCGGCGAATAGAGAGCCGCTCAACTTTACGGCCGTGTTCAGTGAGCCGGTGGCGGATTTTGTGACGGGCGATGTGACAATCAGCGGCACGGCTTCGGGCGCGAAAACGGCCACGGTGAGCGGCAGCGGCACCAGCTATAATGTAGCGGTGACCGGGATGAGCGGCAGCGGCACGGTGATTGCGACGATCGATGTGAACAAGGCTCACGGCGCGTTAGGGAACACCAATGCGGCTTCGACGAGCACCGACAACACCGTAGCCTTTAACTATACGGCCGGCGTGGTGTTGGATATTTCTGCGACGTACACGAATGGGCAGACATTTATTCAGTGGAATGAATTAGCGGCGAACACTCAGAATTTCAAAGTATACATGCATACGTCGCCGATTACATCTAACAATTTTTCCCAGGCCCAGCTGGTTGAACAGCGGATTGAACCGCATTCCGCCAACGACTGGTATGAAGATACGAATGAATGTCCTTTGACCGCCGACGCGCCGCGTGGCTGGATTCTGCAAGGTGGCGGCGCGGCCGCCGGACGCACGGGCGGTCTGTTTGTCCATACGGTGGTGCCAACTGATCCGGCGCAGGCCTATTTTGCGGTCCTGGCGGACAATCAAAGCGAAACCAATATCATGGCGGGGCAAAATTCGCTGACCTCATCGGTTGCCATGGCCGTGGCGCCGATCAGTGCGATCTGGCAGCTCGGGGCTCCGGCGGCCAACAGCCCGCCGGCGACCGGCAAGCCGCTGGCGATGTATCTCCATTCGCACCAAAGCCGTCCGACGGGTTCATTAACGTACCTTATTTTCGGCGACAAGACGATGGGCTGGCGCGAAGGGCTGCCGTTCAAATTTAAAGTCAGTGTGCTGAGCAACGCGGTGAAGGTTGAGCCGTATAACCGCATTTGGATTAACCGGAAGCTGGGTGCGGGCGAGAGCCTGTCCTCGTACGATCTCACCTATAAGAACATTGAAACCATGCACTACGGAGCCAGCGATAAAATCTACGATCCGGTGGAGCGCTATAACGGCACGGTGGTTAATTATACCGAACGGCTTTACTTGAAGATACTGGACTGGGTTGAACAGACCTACCAGACCGATGCGAACAAGGTGTATGCCTACGGCGACTCAATGGGTACCGGTATACTGCGGTTGGCGCTGCAGAACCCTGACCGGTTCGCATGTGTGGATCTGCTGGTGCCGTTTGTGGACTGGAGTTATGTCAACGGCACAGAAAGCAATGCGAAGCGGATGCTGGCCGCCAGCGGGCCGATGACGATGATGACCAGTGATGGCGTTGCGTTGTCCAACCGGATGAATCTGGTCGAACAGGTTCAGAACACCACGCACAATCTGCCGCATATCACGATCCGGGTCGGACGGCAGGATGGGTCGGTTTATTGGGCCCGTAAGCCGGTCTTCATGGAGGCAATGCAGACCAACCGGCACGGGCTGATTGCCGGGTGGGATAACGGTGATCATGGTTCCGCGATGCGTACGGCCAACATTGCCGGATTCCCCAACCATAATGACTACACGTACGCCGGTTCGCATTTCGCACGCAACAAGAGCTATCCGGCATTCTCCCGCTTCTCGATGAACCAGAATCCGGGCAACGGTGATAAAACAAATGGAGATATCGTCGGGTTTATCAACCGCGGACTGGAATGGTCAAATATCGTTGATCAGGCGAGCAGTTATTCCGTGAAGGTTCAGGTGACTCATCCGGATGTGGTTTATCCGGTCACGGTGAATGTGACCCCGCGCAATCTGCAGAACCTGCAGCTGACGCCGGGACAGGCACTCCGGGCGCAGAACCGCAACAGTGCCGGAACCGTTGTGGAGGAAAAAAATATTACGGTTGATTCGGCCGGACTGGCGACGTATGGAGCCTTCACGATTGACTCGGCGCAAGGAAACACGCTGTCCATAGATCCCGTCGTTTATTACACGCTGACGGTCAACAGCGGCAACGGCAGCGGTTCGTATATCGATGGAGCGCTGGTGGAGATCTATGCGGATTCTCCGATCGAGGGGCAGGTTTTCGACAAGTGGACCGGTGATACCCAGGGTGTTGCCAGTGTCACCTCCGCGAACACCACGGTGACGATGCCGGCACAGGCGATTAACCTGACTGCAACGTACACGGACATCACGTATGCCCTGACGGTTACCAGCGGCAACAATAGCGGTTCGTATACCAACGGACAGCAGGTGGCGATTGAGGCGACTGCGATCGGCGGGAAGACCTTTGTGGTGTGGACCGGCGATACCGTGGTTTTGGCCGATTCCAATTCCGCGAGTACCACGGTGACGATGCCGGCACAGGCCGTTTCTCTGACCGCGACGTACGTGGACACCACGTATGCCCTGACGGTTACCAGCGGCACGGGTGGCGGGTCGTATACCAATGGACATCAGATAGCGATTGTGGCGGATGCTCCGGCCAGCGGATACGCCTTTGATCAGTGGGCCGGCAGCACTCAGTTTGTAGCCAGCGCCAGTTCCGCGAGCACCACGATAACGATGCCGGCGCAGGCCATCGCTGTGACCGCGACGTACATCGCCACCGAACAGTACACCGCCACCGGTACGCCGTACTCGTGGCTGGATCTGTACGGGCTCACCAATCATGTCGCGGATGCCGCTCTAGACCAGGACAACGACGGCCTGCTGACTTGGCAGGAATACATCGCCGGAACGGTTCCGACCAATGCCTCCTCCTGCTTCAAGGCGGTTCAGAGCACCCGCAACATAGTCACATGGATCGCGCAGTCGAACCGGGTTTATTCGGTCTACTGGTCGACGAATCTGGCGAGAGGGTTTGCGGCTCTGAATACCAATATTCTGTATCCGCAGAGCAGTTATACCAACACGACCCCCGATTCCAGAGTTAACCATTACCAAATCAAAGTCCGGCTGCCGTAAATAGGTCTGAAAACCAAGGAAACCCGCCCTGATTGTGATCCCCCTCCTTCAGAGGGGTGCCGAGATGGCGCTGTGCCACGTAGCGAGCTTCGCTCTGCTACTGTGGGAGCGGGGTTCCAAATGATCCCCTCCTCTGGAGGGGCGGCCAGAGGCCTGGGTGGGTGCTTTTAACCCGAAAACCTGAGTTGAAAAAGGTCGCTCTGTTCCTAAGTGCTGGAGTT
>JBAWXO010000035.1:0-9627 GCA_037144035.1 Kiritimatiellales bacterium | reverse complement strand
GACAGACGCGTCCGCAGACGGCGGGGAGCAGGCTGCTTTCGCGAATAATGCCGATGGAGGCTTTGTAGTCGCCGTCGGCGATTTTCTGGATGAAGGCGGGAATATCGATGCCGACGGGGCAGCCTTTGATGCACGGCTTGGTCGGGCATTGCAGGCAGCGCTCGGCTTCGAGCTTGGCCTGTTCTTCGGAGTAGCCCAGCGCGACTTCCTGCATATTGCCGCGCCGCACGATCGGGTCCTGGACGGGCATTTCCTGTGCCGTGATAGCCATCCTCTGTTTGGGTTTGAGCGGTTTGGTCAATCCGGCCAGTTCGCAGCGGGCTTTTTCGGCAAGTTGTTCGGGGGTGGGGTGAGACATTTTTGATTTCCGATTTAAGATTTATGATTTCAGGTCTCAAGTTTCTTTTCAACGGCTTCTTCGAGATGGCAGCGGTGGTGGTCGGCGTCCTCGCGGGATTTGTAGGCTTTGAGGCGGGTGATCATATTGTCGAAGTCCACCAGATGACCATCAAACTCCGGGCCGTCCACGCAAACAAATTTGGTTTCTGTGCCGACGGTTACGCGGCAGCCGCCGCACATGCCCGTTCCGTCCACCATGATGGTATTGAGAGAAACCATGGTGTGCACGCCGTAGGGGCGGGTGGTTTCGGCGCAGAATTTCATCATGATCGGCGGGCCGATAGCAACCGCCAGAGCGGGCTTCGGATCGGCTTCGCAGAGTTCTTTGAGCGGTGCTGTGACGAGCGCCTTGCGGCCGTAGGAACCGTCGTCGGTGCAGATAATCAGTTCGTCGGCGATTTTACGCATTTCATCTTCGAGGATCAGTAGCTGTTTGTTGCGCGCTCCCATGATGATGATCACTTCATTGCCGGCGGCTTTCATCGCCTGCGCGATGGGGTGGAGCGGGGCGACACCGATACCGCCGCCGACGCAAATGACACGTCCGAATTTTTCAATATGGGTTGGCTGGCCGAGCGGACCGACGAGGTGCTCGACGGTATCGCCGACATTTTTCAGCGCCAGCAGGTGGGTGGTGCGGCCTACGGCCTGGAAGATAATGGTGATAGAGCCTTCGACCGGGTCGGCATCGGCAATCGTCAGCGGAATGCGTTCACCGAAATGGCTGTTGAGCTGGAGGATGACGAACTGGCCGGCGCGGCGCTCGCTGGCGATCAGCGGGGCTTCAATGCGCATTTGGAACACTTCATCGGAGAGCTGTTTTTTGAAAATTATTCGATTCATAAGCGGCGAATAGTACGGGATGAAAATGGAAATGTGAAACCGGAAACCTGAAAAAAAACCGGCAGCAGGCAGTGATTCGAAGACAAGGATTTTTAACAGAAGGAAACAAAGGGGACGAAGGAATAATCAGCAGCTAATGCCGTCTATTTCTTTCGCACCTTGTTCTTTTCAGTCACGTGGACGATCTTCGGCTTATTGGCATGGGCCTCGGCCTCGCTCATCTGGGCGTAGGTGATGATGATCACCTTGTCGCCGACCATGCCGAGACGGGCGGCGGGACCGTTGAGTTCAACGATACCAGTGCCGCGTTTGCCGAAAATAGCATAAGTGACCAGTCGTTCCCCGTTGTTCAGATTGACCACATGAACCTGTTCGCCGTCCAGAATATCGGCGGCGTCCAGCAGATTCTGGTCAATACAGATACTGCCCGTGTAATAGAGCTCGGTACCCGTCAGGGTGGCCATATGAATCTTCGATTTGAGCATGGTGCGTTCCATCAAACATTTCCTCCAAAGGGAGCGAAATGTACTCCCCGACGGGTTTGAATACACGCAAAAAAACAGGGAGAATGATGAGGGATGAACCATCACTACTGTCCCAACGTTTGAGTGAATGATTGCCGTAAGATATTTAAAATGAACTTGTTGCATACAGAACCGACCCTTGCCGACTTGAAGCGGGATTCGGCCTGTGATCGCTCCATTTTGCGGAGGGCGAGCCGACCAGATGGGGACAGGCTTTCGGAGAAAGCAACGAAGTGGCAAAGAGGCTGGCGCTGAAAGCGACGGCAGTGAAGCGGCAAAAAACACGAGAAGCCACAAATTGTCTTTCGGTTGCTTCTGTAAAACGAAATTACTTGTTACGCATTACGTATCACGAATTACTTCTTACTTCAACGCGGGTGCCGCCCGGAGCGGAGTTCGTGGCGAACCTGGCCCCGATCAGACCGGCCCGATGCCGCATGATCCGTACGCCCATGCCTACGCCTGAAGGCAGTACGGCGGGGAGCCCTTTGCCGTCGTCTTCAATGCATAGAGTCCAGCCGGATTCGCCGCCGGATAGCCGAACCGTTACACGTCCGGCCTGCGCGTGGCGGGCGGCGTTGTTGACCGCTTCGCGCGCGATGAGGTAGAGCTGTTCTTTGGTTTTTTGACCGAGAGCGGACAGGTCGTCGCATTCGGCGACCTCGCACGAAACGCCGTACATGCCTGTCATTTCTTCAGCCAGCTGTTCGAGCGCTTCGCAGAGGCTTTCGTCGTTGAGGGTTACGGGGGCGAGTCCGCGCGCCATATTCCGCACCTGACTGACTGCGGATTTAAGCGTTTCATTCAGCGTCCGGGCGTGAGTCTGCTGATTATCGATTGGCGATGGCTGATCTTTTCTGTTCGAAAAATAGTCCAGCAGAGAACGGCTGAGAAACACGGCGCCGGTGAGCTTCTGGCCGAGCGAGTCGTGCAGGTCGCGGCCCATCCGGCGGCGTTCCCGCGCGGCCAGCTCATTCATTTCTTCTTCAAGGAGCGCCCGGTCTTGGAAACTTTTTTCAAGGCGGACGTTGGCGACGCGCAATTCTTCTGTGCGGGCCAGCACCTTGGCCTCGATTTTTCTCGTTCGATTTCCGAGGATCAATAACTGACTGGTTAAAAGCGCGGTGATGAGCAGCCCGGCCGCAAATGCCGCCACAGGCCGGTGGGCGGTCACGGTGAGCGGCAGAGAGCATTCAAAAATCCATTGAGCGCCGATGGCTTCCAGCGGATAGCGGTAGAGCCACGCACCGTTTACGATTTGGATCGTTTCTTTTGCCTTCGGATCCGGCGGGATCATCAAGTTCAGCCGGAGTCCGGGCGACGACACAGAGGAACGCGCGGCAACGCGTTTCAAGATCGTCTCCGGATGGAGCACCGCGACGGCAAACCCGAGAACATTCCCGGACGGTTGGATGGCATTGGGGTTAACCTGCCCAAGTATGACGGGGGAAAAAACCCAATAGGAGGGAGCGGGGGAATTGACGATTGCTGATTGACGATTGCTGATTACTGCTTGCTGATCGCCGATTGGAAGAGCGGAGGAAAAGTTGGGGATCGGCGAGGGAACTAAGGCGGTGCGGCGGGTTTGTTCGATCCGGGCGATCGTGGGACAGGCCTCGCTCAGGGAGGAGAAGTCGAACCCAATGGGGATGTTCAGTGCGTCTTTCCGGTTTTGCCATGTGAGGGGGTAATAAGCGTTCCGGGGTTCGGACGGAGCCCAGGTTCCGTCCGGGCCCTGTTGCAGGAAGCGGTAGCCCGTTCCTGGATTTGCTTGTGCCTGTTCTTCGAGCACGGCGCGTAACCAGGGGTTGATCCGCTGGGTGAGTCCGAACGCCCCGAGCACGGCGTGCTGGTGAACCAGACCTTTCTCAATGAATTCGTCCATGGCCGCCTGGTTGACTGCGGCGGACAGTGCGTGCAGGGCGCGAACCGATTCGAGCACCTCGACGAACAGATTCAGTTCCTGTTCGGTGTTCAGCCGCAGGGTTTCCGCCGTGAGTCGCGCCGCAGTGGCTTCCGTCTGTGCAATGCGGGAGCGGAGGTACACAGAGAGGCAGAGACCCGCTACGGCGGTGAGGCCGGCGAGGATCAATGGCCATCGGCCACGCAGGGATCTGGTTGGGTCAGGCTTCATATTGATCGTGAACGTCCGCGATTTAACTCTCGAAGATCACCTATCATATTTTGAACAACCCACAAAGGATTTATCTTATCTCTGTCGCACGAATGGGATTTTCACCCCGGGAGACACCGAACACACGGAAGGGTTCCGAGGGTTGGAAGAGAGATTCGCCACAGAGGCAGAGGGCACGGAGGTACACAGGGAAAAAGGGACACAGGGGCAGAGGGCGGAAAACGGGGAAAAGAGTCCAAGGGTTGGAAGAGTAACCACGGATGGACACAGATGAGCGCGGATGGGAATGGCTGAAAATTCATGACCGTATAATTCCGGCCCCAGGAAGCTTTTAATGGCCGGAGTGTTGCGCTATAACTATCCGGCGGCTACCCGATGGGCGAGCGATCCGTTGGGGCTGGGGCATTTTAAGACCGTGAGCCGGGCGATGCGTTTTTATGATGAAGCGGAGTGAAAATGGGCGAAGGAAAAACAAGTCAGTCTAAAGTCCCTGTTTCGGTGGGCATTCTTTCTTACAAGGCCCCGCGGACGATTGCGGCGACCCTGGAGGCCTATGCGCAGCACAGCTTTTTAAGCCTTTTCGCGGAAACGAAACTTTTTTTCCAATGCGTTTGCACTGAAGACATTCAGACCGCTAAAAAATATAATTTAGACTGGTGCGGACGCCCCGATAATGTCGGCATTCAGAACGGGATGCGCTGGGTTGTGGAGAATTTGAACAGCGAATACATTCTGTATCTCGAAAATGACTGTCCTTTGGTTGTGGATGCGGCGACAGCGAAGTTTGAAATAAACAGGGCCGTGAACTGTCTCGCGTCGGGACAAATTGATATGATGAGGTTGCGGTCAAGATTCACCCCCGGGGAACAGTTTGCGGATGTGCGCAAGTATACGACGGTTTACACCCCGTCTGAGATCGATGAGCGGTTTGTTCAGACCGATGAAGTTCAGATTTCTCAGCGGCAGGGGTCGAGCCGTTTTCTGAAGCGTCTTTTTTATCCGAGTTACGGGATCCGCATGATGGGGCGGAGCCTTTACATCGAGAAGAATCCGGAACGATTATTCCCGAAGTATATCTGGAAGGCAGACGATGGAATGTATATCGTCGATTCCAAGGTCATCAACTGGACGAATCAGTCTATTTTGACCACGAAAAAGTTTTTTCTTCAGATGCTGGATTATGCTGATCGACATCCGCGAAGTCGCACCGTCAACGGGTTCCAAGATATGGAGAAACCGCTGAATTGCCGGTGGTGGAGGGGTCAGCATTTTAAGATTGGTGTTTCAGACGGTCTATTTACACATAAACGGTTGGATCGTTAATTACGTAAGCGACAATTGGTATGAGAATCGTACATGCAGCCCATTACAGTCTGACCCGTGACGGCACGGAGTTTTTCAACTGTGAATTCAAGTTCCATACCGGGCTGTGCCAGGCTGGGCATTATGTCTATCCCTTTTCGATTAATGATCGAGCTCGCGCCAATATTTTTGGATCGAAGAACTTTGGAAAGGGATTTGCCAACAAGTGCCTGCTCGACTGTTGCAGGAATGTTGAGCCCGATCTGTTGTTACTTGGACATGCGCAATACATAAAACCTGAAACTCTGGCGATGCTCAGGCAGTCGTATCCCCTGATGAAGATTGCGTTGTGGTATGTCGATCCCGTTTATCCGCCCCACGACTATGAACATCTGTTTCAGAAGCTTTCCTGTCTGGATGCGCTGTTCGTTACGACGGGCGGGGAGCACCTCGATCAGTTCCGCAAGACCACCTGCCGTGTCGCATTCATTCCGAATCCAGCAGACAGCAACCTGGAGCGGCTGAATCTGGATGAAGAGCATTCGAAGAAGGAATATGACCTTGTCTATATCGGCTCGGATAAAAACCGTCCCCAGCGCAGGGCTTTTCTCGAAGAACTGGCCCGGAAATCGAACGGGCTGCGCCTTGGATTTGCGGCCTGCATGGATCAGCCGCCCGTCTGGGGTCAGGCGAAAGACCGGCTCCTGCGGAAGTCCTTGATGGCGTTGAACCTTTCGGACCGGAACGATATCGCGCTATACAGTTCGGACCGTCTCGTGCAACTGACGGGGAACGGGCTCTGCACCTTTTCTGATGCAGCATCCGGGTTGCAGGCACTCTATGAGCCGGATCGGGAGATGGTGTTTTTTGATTCGCTTGACGATCTGATTGTGAAGGCGAAGCGGTTGGCGCAAAGACCGGAGAAAGCGTGCGCGATCGGCCGCGCGGGCCGGATCAAGACCCACCAGTACTATTCAGGAAAAGCGATCGGGGATTTTATGTGCAAGTTCACTTTCAACGGCACCCTGGCCGGATTCGCCTGGCCGCAGTAGCGACGTTTTATTATGAGGTGCCAACGCATGGAACGAAATTCGCCGTACCACATTTATTTCTGCTGCAATAACGCATCGTATGCTCGGCATTATGTGGTGCTGATGGCCTCCATTCTGGCGAACCTGGCAAAGGGAGCGCGGGCAAGTTTTCATCTCATCTATTCGGGGCTGTCGCCAAGTGATTTGGACGCCTTCTCTCAGATGAAGCAGTACCGCGATTGTGATGTTGAATTCATTCAGATCCATGAATCGGATTTCGCCGGGTGGAATCAGGTAGGGATTAAACACCTGACGGTCGGTGCCTATTACCGGATCAGGATTCCCGAATACGTCCCCAGGGACGTCTCCCGCGCCGTTTATTTTGACGGCGATATTATTGTGGACGGGGACATTTCGCCCATGTGGGACCTTGATCTGAATGGATATTGCGCCGGCGTGGTTCCCAATGGGCCCGATGACCTTGTAAAAACCAGAGAGTCTGACCGCTATTTCAATTCGGGGGTCATCCTTTTCAATCTGGATGCCATCCGGAAGACCGATTTTAAAAGAGAAGTTGACGAAGCCTATAAGAAGTCCGGGAATGGTTTTGGCGATTTAGACCAGGGGCTTCTTAATGCGACATGGAAAGGCCGCGTTCGATTTATCCCGTTCTGCTGGAACACGCAGACGGCATTTTTGAAGATCAAAAATAAGTTCAAATACAAACTTTGGAGGCATCTCAAGAAGCCGGTCGTCATCCATTACACCAATGCGTATAAACCCTGGTCGCTCAAATGCAAGAACCCTCTGTGGCGGAAATATTACAAATATCTTTCGCTGACTCCTTATCGCATCAGCGGGTTCGAATATCTGCTGTTCAGCCTGCGTCATGCGGCCGTGCAGGTGTTCAATATCGAACGAAAGGAAAACGGCAGGCACTCTTGGCGGGTGCAATTTTTGTTCTGGTTCCAGTTTAATTTGCGTTTAAATAAATGAATCCGCTTTAACCGCTAATCACCGCGAATGGGATTTTCACCACAGGGCACGGATGCACAAAGGTGCAGAGGGGCAAAGATGCAGTGCGAAGCGCCGTGGAGTGCGGCGATAAAAGGTATTCCGTATCGCCGCTTTTCTCTGCCTCAGCGGAAAATAAAAAACGGAGCATAAGAAGCTCCGCATTTCAAAGCACGCCTTTCGGCGCGCAGAAAGGTTCCACGAGGTGGAAAATGGAACCGCCAAAAAACCTTCCCCTTCGGCAAGCTCAGGGCGGGCAGCCCTTGGAAATATAGTCATCCCATCATTGCCACTTCGTTGCTGTCGAATACTCCAGCCCAGCTCGCCAGAGGCTCGGTTCTGACCCTAATCATTCTGACAAAAGCTCCCTCTTCGAATCGAAACCCGTCCGCGTCCCTCTATTATTTTTGTGCCCCTTATCACGTTGTAAAAAATCTCCTCTGCCCCTCTCGGACTTCCTCTAGCGCCAGCGGTTGTGGGAAACCTGAGTATACGAAAGTGCTTTTGGTATTTCCAAAAGAAGCGCCCAGGGCGCAGCAATTCTCTGCTGGCACATGAAAATAAACGAAGAGTCGTATTTTTTATTCGAACGCTATAGCGCTTTCTGTTCAATTTGTCGCAACAAGGCAGGCGGGACGCCTGCGATACGTACCGCCGCCGTCTCGGCGGCCTTGTCTCCATTGCGACCAACTAACTCGAAAGTGCTCTAGAACTGAGCTGCCGCCGTCGACCAGAACGATGGAGCGGATGAGGTGCTACCCTGCATAGAAGTCAATGTGCCAATCCGACAGCATTTTTTTGGTGGAGCGCGACCGCCGGGCACACTTTGAACGCGCCCGGCGGTCGCGTTCCGCCTTTTTCCATCCATTCCTCTCTTGCCCGCACGGGCTCCGCCGTGCTAGATGTTGGCCGTAGTTTTTAACCGAAAGGAATTCATCATGGCGCGTGCGTATAATTTTAGTGCGGGGCCGGCGATTCTGCCGACTGAAGTTCTCCAGGAAGCTCAAGCGGAACTGCTGGATTTCAAAGGAACCGGCATGTCCATCATGGAAATGAGTCATCGCGGCAAGGAATACACCGCTGTGCACGAAGAGGCCATCGCCAACCTCAAGACCCTGCTCAAGCTGCCGGAAAACTACAGCGTCCTTTTCATGACCGGCGGCGCGACCACTCAGTTTTCGCTGATCCCGATGAACCTGCTCGGAGCGGGGCAGTCCGCTGATTACATCAACGCCGGTTCGTGGGGAACCGCCGCCGTCAAAGCGGCTAAGAAGCTCGGCAAGATCAACGTGATCGCCGACACCTCTAAAGAAATTCCGACCCGTATGCCCGAAAACAGCGAACTCAAGTTCAGTAATGATGCCGCTTATGTGCATATCACCTCGAACGAAACCATCGCGGGCACACAGGTTAAAGAGTTTCCGAAAACCCAAGCGCCGCTGATCGCCGACATGTCTTCGGACATTCTGTCGCGCCCGATTGACGTTTCGCAGTTCGGCCTCATTTATGCCGGCGCGCAGAAAAATCTCGCTCCGGCGGGCATCACGCTGGCGATTATCCGCAACGATCTGGCCGAACGCGCGCCGGAAACACTGCCGGATCTGTTCCAGTACCGCGCCTTCATTGAGGAAAATTCGCTCAAGAACACGGTGCCGACCTTCCCGGTTTACATGCTCATGCTCGTCACCCGCTGGCTGATCGCCAAGGGCGGCCTCGAAGGCATGCAGAAGATCAACGACGCCAAAGCGGCCAGGCTGTATGCCGCCATTGACGCTTCGGGTTTCTACAAAGGCACGTCGCTTCCAAAATGGCGCTCGCCGATGAATGTTACCTTCCGCCTGCCGACCGAAGAGCTGGAAGAAACGTTTATCAAAGCGGCTTCCAAGATGGGCATGACCAGTCTCAAGGGACACCGTTCTGTCGGCGGAATCCGCGCATCCATCTACAACGCCTTCCCGATGGAGGGAGTCGAAGCGCTCGTCGCCTTCATGAAGGACTTTGAAAAGAAAAACGGGTAGAAATTTTTTGGAGTGCGCAGGCTTGCCTGCGCTTTGTCTTCCGAAGTTTGCGTCGGGAAAAGGTGACGTGAATCAAGCTTCACGCGGGAAAGCGGCGGCAAGCCGCCGCAGTCCAAAGAAATGCAGAATGCAGAAATTTATGTTTTCTGCTTAACTATTAACCGGTAACAGGTAACTTCTCCCTCTCTTTCCGCGCTTGTAGTTCAATGGATAGAACGCTGGCCTCCGAAGCCGGTGATCTGGGTTCGACTCCCGGCAGGCGCACCAAATTTAAAGGGCTTATATGAAATTACTTTGAGTGGAATTATTTCTCGCAAAGCCGCGAAGCCGCTGGGCAATACAGAAAGGGGCTGTTTTCAGGA
>JBAWXO010000034.1:0-10257 GCA_037144035.1 Kiritimatiellales bacterium | reverse complement strand
ACTCACTTCGGAATCTCTCCTTTCCAAAGTGACAACCTATGTCAGGACCGGACAACGCATCTCTTCCCCTCCCATCACCTGCCTGAACCCCCACGAAAGTTTTCCGCATAGCCATAAACTTTGTCAGTCGCCCGATCATTTGACCGTCTTCGCATAATCCAGATAATCATCCACCTTGGCCGCATGATAGTACGGAACATTAAGCAGGCGGAAACGAACGCCTTCCTGCTCAACCTTCTGATCTGAAAACCGGCCCCGGTAGAGCCGGATGGCCGTTTTTGCATCCGGACACATTTCAATGAACCTGTTCAATGATCGCAAGGTTCCGGTCGCACCAGATTTGACCTCTATCGGCACGGGTACCGAACCGCGCACTTCGAGAAAATCCAGCTCTGCTTGTGATTGCGTTTTATCCCGAACCCAAAACAAAGGAGTCCGGCGGATGGATGAATCTCTCGCCATCAGCTCCTGCCCAGTTAACTGTTCAATAATTCGCCCGCGAAAGGCGCCCATCAGGTCATTCATCCCGATTAATTCCTGCTGCACTCCGCACAGGTAATGAATCAGGCCGGTATCAATAAACTGAAGCCGGGGCGATTTTCGCAGATTGGACACAAACGGAGACTGTACCGATGTCGCCGGATACAGAAGCGAAAGCAACATGACCTGCTCCAGCGTACGCAGAGCCTCGCCCGCTTCCCGCGAGCCGTAGTTTGATTCCCCGAATCCGGCAAACGAAATCCGCGACCCGGCTTGTGCCGGAGCGGCCCGCAGGCAATGCCGCAACACACGCACCATGGAATCGTTCCGAGCATATTTTGGAATATCATCCAGATAGGCCGCAAACAGATTTTCATAAATTCGGTTGACCGCCGGAATCTCCCGCGTACCCGCATAAACCGCCACCGCTTCCGGCATCCCTCCAATCAGCGCATATTGATGAAAAAGTCGAAACAAGAGCTCTTCCGCACTGGCCGGAGATGGAACCTGCCTGAAAATATCCTGCACACCGGAATCTGCGATGGCTTCAAGGAATTCCTCAAAATTCATTGGATAAAGATAGCGGAATTCCACCCTCCCGACGGGGAAAGAGATATGCTCCCTCTGCAAAGCAATCTCCAGCAACGATCCGGCCGCCAGCACATGAAGTTGCGGCAGGTCTTCATAAAAATACCGAATCATGGCCACCGCCTCTGGACAGGCCTGAATCTCGTCCAGAAACAGCAGCCAGGACGACGCATTCGCGGGGATTCCCTGTTCAAGCTTCACCGCTTGAATAATCTCCGCAGGAGTCAAGCCGCGTTTAAAAAATGCAGCTTGTTCCGGTCGTTCAAGATTAAGTTCTGAAAAATGATCATACGTTGCGCCCAGCATGCGGGCCACAACGGTTTTGCCAACCTGCCGCGCCCCTCGCAAAACCAACGGCTTTCGTAATGCCGATGATTTCCATCGAAGCAACTCGTTTATGATTAAGCGATTAAACATATATTTTCCACAAAACAAGCCGTAATATATGCTTTTGTTGAAACAGAACAAGGCCTTTTTTTGTTCTATTTCCGCTTCAAAGCAAGGGAGCTATTAAACGACAATTTTTTGAGGGTTGCGGTTCAACCAGGCCGCCCACCAGGAAAATGATGATTTCGGGGCGCGGATGTTGTGCTTGCATTGGCTCATCAGGAACATGTCGTCGGCCTGATCCGTCGTCTGATCCACGCAGGTCAATGGAAGATCCAGCCTGAAATTGTTCTTCACCCATTCGATATCGTCGGAAAAAACAAACAGGTGCGGTTGCGCATTCATCAAGACCGGCTGCGTGATGATCTTATGTACCGCCTGCTGATAGTGCTCCAATCCGGCTTCGTTCTCTGACCCAACAAAGTCCGTCCGCCGGACATGCAGGCTGATTGAGGCGGAGTCTCTGATTTGCTGCAGCAGACCGTTTGAATACGTTGATGTGAGCGGCTTGAAGGTGAAATCACGGCGAACCTCTTCCGCAATAAAGTCGAAATACTGTTCATGCTGCCAATATCCCTTGTAATAGACGTCTGTGCCTTTTGGCCAGATCGGCTTCCACATTTCGGGGTGAAATTTTTCATCCCGATCGCGGCGCCATGGATTGATGGCATGGATCTTAAGATTCCGTCCAACGAGCCAGTTGAATGGGGATTTTTTCTGAAGCCTGTGAAGCACATCTTTCTCAACAACCGGCGGCTTCAATCCGAAGATCCGTTCAAGATCATACGTCCGGACACAACAACGATGCTGAGGGTCCTGGGCGTCAAAGAAGCTGAGGTCTACACCAAAGGGCTCACCGGTTTTATGAGCGAGGCCCCTCGCAAACGCGTATTGGAACATCTGGTTCCCCAACCCGCCCCATATCTGAATAATGTTCATAAAAATCTTTATTCGACCACGGATTACAAGGATGCCACTGATCTTTTTGATTTATCTTAAAGGCCGCCCGCGCTGCGCATCGCATATCGTAACATCAAGATTCAGTTCGGCCCGCAACTGCGGCGCGAGCTGAGCGTCAGACATAACAGGCCTCTTGCTGTATGCGATTTTTCAAGAAGGGATTCATCCTGTCACGGTAGCTGACGATATCCACGTGCCGGTGCAACCGTTCCTCCAGTTCGATCCGGATTCGCGACAGGGTAAACAGATTGGGGTCTTTCAGACGAACTACAATATCAATGTCGCTGTCCTCTGATGCCGCATCTCTGGCCAGTGAGCCAAAAAGGCCCAGAGAAAGGATGCCATACCGGGGGCCGAACTCCCGCTGAAACCGCTTCAAATCCTGCAGTACGTTTTCTTTCCTGATCGTTTCCATACGTTCGTCCTCGCCATAAGTCATCTGTTTCGGACTGTACCTTGCTTTAGGATGAAAAGGCAAAAAGGAAATAGTCAAACCAGAGCAGCAAAAGCTTTGATAGCGGTTAACAAGTGATGAGCGATGAATGATGAATATGGAGATGATTTACAGAAGCAAACGAAGGAAAACAAAGGCAGGATCAGGATGACGGAACCGCGAATGAACGCGAATGGCCGCGAATAATTCCGAGGGTTGGAAAAGAGACTCACCACGGAGGGGGATGGCCACAAGAAACACAAAAAGGCACCAGTCTTCGCCGGTAGCTACGGCCTGGCACGCAAAAAGGTTCCGAGGGTTGCCGACCATGAGCTTGCCGAAGGGGGAAAGAGATTTTGCCACAAAAGAGCGCAAGGGGCGCAAAAATATAAGCGATGAATGTGGAAGCAACGAAGGTTCCAGAGGTTGGAAAAAGATTGGCCACGGAGGGGGATGGCCACAAGAAACACAAAAAGGCACCAGTCTTCGCCGGTAGCTACGGCCTGGCACGCAAAAAGGTTCCGGGGGTTGCCCTGAGCTTGCCGAAGGGGGAAAGGGATTTTGCCACAAAAGAGCGCAAGGGGCGCAAAAATATAAGCGATGAATGATGAGTGATGAATGTGGAGGTGGTTTTTGAACCAACCGCCGAGGTGTGTCAGAGGATTTTCATGGTACTGTTTTCTGCCACTACTCTAGTTTTTGCACTACGCCTAAAGCAATGCCGTTTTCAATCAAATCCTGTTTAAAGTCCCGGATCAGTTGCGGTGCGGATTCGATAAGCGGACGCATCCGTTCAGGTTTAAGGTTCAATGCGTAAGCATGTGCAAAATAATGGCGGAAGGCCATGTATTCTTTAGTGCGTTCGAAAACCGGTGGACTGATAACGCCGCCGCTGACGGCCGCATCCAGAAGGTCGCGATGCCAAAATGTTCCGTCAGGAATTTCAAACTCCTTCTCTTTGAGAATCTGTTTCAGGATATTTTCGATGCCATTGTAAACCGAATGAAGAACAGCACCCAACCCTGCAAGCTCCAATGTTGACAGATTTTGAATGTCGTCCGGAATCAGACTCAGAGCCGCGGCAATATTTTCAAGCTCCGCCGCGACCTTTTGTTCAATTCGCGGCATAGAGCAAAGTTCCTTCGGACTCAATCAGCCGGGAGAAAAGGCTTTTCTCAGAGAGATCGACCAAATCAACCGGTTTTGACAGACTCCACAACAGTTCGCTATAGAATTTAAAAAACTGTTCGGGACGAACTCCCTCAACCGCCAAATCAATATCTCTGAAGTCACCCCCTGCGGCAGCGGAGCCGAACAGCAGTATCCGCTTTGCAGAATATTTTTCCGCAAGCTGTCTGATTTTCTTACTGTCTACGGACTTGAGCATCATCGGAATGTAGGGCCAAAAGAGGGCGTTATTCAAGTTTAAAGGGTATTTCAAAAATCGAAATGCGTTTTGTTGCCCGCGATCCATCAAGGCCGCGATGAATGTGGAGGTGGTTTGGGGTTGGGAGCTTGGAGTTTGAGGAAAGGCCGAAAGCGCATGGGGCGCAGAGATAGGTGATGAATGTGGAGATGGTTACAGAAGCAACGAAGGTTCTAGGGGCTGGAAAGAGATTGGCCACCCAGCCTTCGCCAAGGCTACGGCGGGCACGGCGAAAAACACCAAAAGGTTCCGAGGGTTGGAAATAATTCAGACTGCAAGATGGAGAGATTTTACAGAAGGTACCGGGACGAGGAATACCTTTACCTGAAGATCTATGACCTGCCCAATCTATCCACCGTCAGACATCTGTAGGTACGCACTTCCGAGAAGAACCGATTAATTTGAACAATATTTTCAACAGAAGCAACAAGGCAACAAAGGAAAACGAAGAGAAAGACCGCCCACGGGCCGACCAACGGGAGACAGGAAAAAACGGAGGGGAACCTTGAACCGCGAATGAAGCCGGATAGGGGTTTTTACCACAGAGGGCTCAGAGACACAGAGAAGATTCCGAGGGGCTGGAAAGATGTTTACAGAGCACGGATGTTCGCAGAGAAAAGAGCCCGCTGTATTTGGTAAAAACTTCCTGGGGTTGGAAAAATAAAAAAGCCCCTCCGCAAGCGGAAGGGCTTTTCGATTCACTCAACCGGTGATTAGTCGGTGGTAGCAGCGGCGGCATCTTTTTCAGCCATAGCCGCACGGCGGCTGAGGCGAATTTTTCCGTCGCGGTCGACGTCAAGAACCTTGACCCACATGGTGTCGCCTTCTTTGCAGATGTCTTCGACTTTGTTGACACGGAAGTCAGCGAGTTCGGAGATGTGCACAAGGCCGTCCTTACCGGGCATGATTTCGACGAAGGCGCCGAAGTCGCGAATGGTGCGGACCGTGCCTTCGTAGATCTGGCCGATTTCGGCTTCCGCTGTAATGGCGTTAACCGCTTTGACCGCCGCCGTCATGGCTTTGGCATCAGCACTGAACACATTGACGGTGCCGTCTTCTTCGATGTCGATCTGCACGCCGTAGGTATCGGTGATACCGCGGATGACTTTTCCGCCGGGGCCGATGAGCGCGCCGATCTTTTCCGGATCAATCTTGATGACGGTGATGCGCGGAGCAAATTCGGACATTTCGGTACGCGGAGCAGCAATGACGCTTTCCATGTAATCGAGGATGTCCATACGGCCTTTGTGAGCCATCTTGAACGCGCCTTCGACGAGATCCCAGCGCAGGCCGTCGATCTTGAGGTCGACCTGAAAGCCGGTGATCCCATCACGGGTGCCGCAGACTTTGAAGTCCATGTCGCCGCAGTGGTCTTCGGTGCCGAGAATGTCGAGGACGAGCTCGGCTTTGCCTTTTTCATCGGTGAAGAGACCGACGGAGATACCGCCGACCGGCTTCTTGATCGGAACGCCGGCATCCATCAGAGCCAGTGTGCCCACGCAGGCCGAAGCCATGGAGGACGAGCCGTTGGAGCCCATGATTTCGGAGACGACGCGCACGGCGTAGGGATAGTTGTCGGGCATAACCGGAACCAGACTGCGCTCGGCCAAATTACCGTGACCGATTTCGCGGCGGCCGGTGGTGCCCAGACGTCCGACTTCACCGACGCTATAGGGCGGGAAGTTGTAGTGCAGCATGAAGTTCTTTTCGTCCACGCCACCGGTGACGGCGTCGATCGACTGCGAATCTTTCTTCGGGCCGAGCGTGACGATCGCCAGCGACTGGGTTTCGCCGCGGTTGAACACCGCAGAGCCGTGAACGCGCGGCAGGACACCGACCTGCGCCTTGAGTTCGCGCAGTTCGTTGAAGCCGCGTCCGCCGACGCGCGTCTTGTGTTCGAGCACGTTTTTGCGGAGCTGTTCGATTTCGAGTTCGTCAAACACGTGCATGTAGTTGGTGTCGTTCATCTCCGGGAACGCTTCGAGCATTTTGGCTTTCAGCGATTCCTTGATGGAGGTGATTTTGTCCTGACGTTCGAGCTTGCCGTTGATGGCGAGAGCCTGAAGCAGTTCCTTGCCGGCGATTTCGCGAGCCTTATCCAGCATCGCGGTGTCGGCTTTCGGAAGTACAATCACTTTATCGGCTTTACCGAGCTGGCGGCGCAGTTCGAGCTGGGCGGCGATGATCGGCTGAATCGCTTCGTGCGCAATCTTCATGGCGGCGACGAAATCGGCTTCGCTGATTTCGTTGGCGCTGCCTTCGATCATCAGCGGAAGCGCGGCGGTTCCGGCGTAGGTGAGGTCGAGGTCGCTCTTGGCGAGCTGTTCGTGAGTCGGGCAGACAATGAACTTTCCATCGACGCGGGCGATGCGTACTGCGGCGATCGGGCCGCGGAAGGGAAGTTCGGAAAGAACCAGCGCGGCACTGGAGGCGTTGACACTGAGAAAATCGGTGTCGATCTGGCCGTCGCAGCTGAGCAGCATGTTATTGATCTGAACTTCGTCGTAGAATCCGTTCGGGAAAAGCGGACGGATCGGACGGTCGGTGACGCGGGCGGTCAGAATTTCTTTTTCGGACGGACGGGCTTCGCGTTTGAAAAATCCACCGGGGAAGCGGCCTGCGGCGTAGAATTTTTCGCGGTATTCAACCTGAAGGGGAAAGAAGTCGCATCCTTCCCGGGGGGCTTTGGTGGTGACGGCCGAGAAGACGACATTATCGCCTAATTGGCAGGTCACTGCGCCGGCCGCCTGCTGTGCGAGCAGACCGGACTCAAAACACATCGGCTTGCCGCCGACTTCGAACTGTATTTTTACTGTATCTTTCATTTCTCTCTTTTTCCTTCTGCATCCATGATTGCCGGGAGCCTGGCGAGGCCGGATGCGCAGACCTCTGGTGGTGGATCAATGGGCGGCCCGCAAAGGGCGCTGTTTGGAACGGGGACTTCCCCGGAAACAAAACAGCCCCGTCGTGAACGGGGCCGTCCTCGTGTTTTTAGTGACGCAGACCAAGACGCTGAATCAGCGTTTTGTAGCGCGGATTATCTGTTCTCGACAGATAGCTGAGCAACTTTTTACGGTTGTTCACCATGGTGATCAAACCGCGACGGGTGCTGTTGTCTTTATTATGGGTCTTGAGATGCTCCGTGAGGGCATCCACATGCTTCGTCAGCAGTGCAACCTGCACTTCAACGGATCCGGTATCCCGGTCGCTGCGCTGATATTCTTTTCTAATTTCCGCTTTAACTGCTGTATCCACTTACAGGCTCCTTCTTAACTCTCTTCTTTTTCGCTATGTCTATAGTTGAGCGCGACAATATATAGACGCCCCCCGCCCTTGTAAACTGCAATATCCAATAAAAAACCGGGGGTGGAAAATGGAGTATTGGAGTGCCGGAGTAATGGATTGACGGCCAAACCAGAGGTTACTTGTCAGCTTTCCTAACATTGGAAGAATTTTCATCGCAAAGTTGCTGAGGGCGCCGAGTTTTTCCAATAATTGGAAACTTGGATGGTCGCCGGCCGCGGCGACCCTCCATGCGACGTCGCGTCTACGTTCATGCGAATTGACAGCCGCCCGCCAGCGTTCTACTTTTCATATCGGTAATCTGAGAATGTGCCCGATTAATAATTTCTCGGATATCAGCGAAGGAGGAACAATATGGGATTGTTCAATTTCTTAAAAAAGCCATCCGCTCAGGAATCTGTCCCTCAGGCCCAGTCCAAGGGAATGTCTTTAAGACAGGCTGAGAAAATCGTACAAGAATGCGGGGCGTTTTTGGCAAATTCACTGCCAGTCATAAGAGACGAAGCTCTTCTTCCATATTCTAAGGAGACTATCAATCAGGCGCATGCCATAGGGATTGAAATCTTCAAGCAACGATCAGATTCAAAATCAGTGACAATTGTCGCCAACCTTGTAGGTGCCCAAACGTCATTTTGGATGTTCGCAACCATTGATTCCGAAGACCAAAAAATGGTTGACCACTTCAACCAATTTAAAAGTCGGGACGCAGTACCGAAGGAAGAACAACAGGAATGCTGCCGCCTTTTTAGCAAATACATGAAAAGGGGCATGGGAAATAACAAACCCGGAAGGGTTGCTTCTCAAATACAAAAAAAACGGGCTCTCGATTGAGAGCCCGTTTCGTTTCTCTGGAACAGAGAATTAGTTGGTGGCGCGACCGCCGACACCTTTGGTGCCTTTGGCAATCGCTTTGGCTTCGCCTTTCGGACGGAGCGAGCGAGAAGCTGCACCGGCCTGCCACATTTCGGAGTCGTGGATGGCTTTGAGTTCTTTGGTCAGGCGGACTTTGTAGTCCTTGGCGCCGCAGACTTTGAGAACGCGTTTGGCTTCGGACTTCGTCTTGACCGCTTTGTAGAGGTCATTGAATACCGGAAGCGTGGCTTTCTTGAACTTCGGCGACCAGTCCAGCGCGCCGCGCTGGGCGGTGGCGGAGCAGTTGGAGAACATCCAGTCCATGCCGTTTTCGTCAACCAGACGGATCAGGCTCTGGGTGAGCTCTTCAACCGTTTCGTTGAACGCTTCGGACGGGCTGTGGCCGTTCTTGCGGAGCACTTCGTACTGCGCTTCCATGACGCCAGCCAGACAGCCCATCAGCACGCCGCGTTCGCCGACGAGGTCGGAGGTGACTTCTTTTTCAAAGGTGGTCGGGAACAGGTAGCCAGAACCGATACCGATACCGAGAGCCATACAACGCTCTTCGGCGTGGCCGGTGGCGTCCTGGAATACGCCGAAGCTGGAGTTGATGCCCGCGCCGGTCAGGAAGTTACGGCGAACGTTCAGGCCGGATCCTTTCGGAGCGACCAGAAGGACATCCACGTTTTTCGGCGGGATGATTTTGGTCAGATCTTTGTAAACGATCGAGAAGCCGTGGCTGAAGTAGAGGGCGTCGCCCGCCTTCAGGTTGCGCTTGATCATCGGCCAGCAGAGTTTCTGCGCCGCGTCGGAAAGCAGGTACTGAATGACTGTTCCCTTCTGAACCGCTTCTTCGATTTCGAACAGGGTTTTGCCGGGGACGAAGCCGTCCTTGATGGCGCGGTTCCAGTCCTGCATGAACTGCTTGGACTGACCGATGATGACGTTGAAGCCGTTGTCGCGCAGGTTAAGCGCCTGGGCCGGGCCCTGTACGCCGTAGCCGATAACCGCGATGACTTCGTTTTTCAGAACTTTGCGGGCTTTCGCCAGCGAAAACTCTTTGCGGGTTACGACGGTTTCTTTTGTGCCGCCGAAATTGATAACTGCCATGGTATTTCTCCTTAGTTATGTAATCAGGTACGTTAAATCCCTGAACAAGCAAGCGGGGGTTTTACGTGGAAAGCCCCGCCCCGTCAATGCCTCTTTTTTCCAAAGATTGAGCCAGACCCACCCCGGCCTACGGCCACCCCTCCGGCGGAGGGGATTCTAAAAGGCCCCCTCCACGGGAGGGGTGCCGGAACGGCGGGGTTGGTTTTTTTTTCTCACTCGTTAAATGCTTTTGGAAAAGCGGCGATACGGGGAGACTTTATCGCCGCACTCCACGGTGCTGCGCACAATTTTCCCGCAGAGGTTGGAACGCGCGATCTCCGAGCGCGTTTACTCCTGCGGCGGACAAGCAAAACCTGCCCGGCGGTCAGGTTCCACCTTGAGAATGGAGGATAGAAGCGCGCTCGGAGATCCCGCTCCACCGTGAGGACGGAGAAACAGAAGAGAGCCAAGCCACCGCCTTCCCGGAAACGGAAACCGGCGGGGTCGGCAGCAAACAATCAAATTTCAAAGAACCATATCCTTCGACAGGAGGCCTCTTACTATAAGGAGGGGAATCAACCGGCGGACGGGAGCAGGATACCGCGATGAAAAATATCTTCATTTGAAGAGCCAGAGCATTTAACGATTGAAGTGAGACCCACCCTGCCGTTCCGGCACCCCTCCAAAGGAGGGGATTTATTGGCCGTCTCGCGGCCCATCCTGGGGAGGGGAACTTTAA
>JBAWXO010000033.1:0-10303 GCA_037144035.1 Kiritimatiellales bacterium | reverse complement strand
AATATCGCTGACTTTGAAAACCGGGGAGGAACCTTTCTGTATAATTATGACCGGGCTGAACATTGGAAGCTGGCAGAGGACCTCTACCTCTCTGGTAACTGGGCCGCGGCGTGGGCCGACGACACGATCAAAGTGGCTGAGATCAATTCGGAAGCGAAGTCCATCCGGCTGGCCTATTCGCATCTGTACGGCATCAAGTCGGGTCCGGTTTATTGTAATTATTTCGCCCTCAATTTACTGGAGGAGATCAGTGTGCCGGGCGAGTACTATCTCGACCGGACATCCGGCGTTCTTTATTTCTATCCGCCTGCCGAAATGAATCGGGCGGAAATTTCGGTTTCGCTGCTTGAGGAACCCCTGCTTGTGCTTGAGGGCGCATCGTATGTGCACTTCGAGAACCTGACCATAGAAATCACCCGAGGGATCGGGGTTTATATGGAAGAAGGCGAAGGGAATCTGCTTGCCGGCTGTACGTTGCGGAATATCGGGCAGGTGGCGGTGGTGATGGGTCGCGGGATAAAGCCCGATACGATTAACAGGCAGCAATTCACCGGCGAGCCGGTTGGCCGCACGCTCGGCAGCTGGCATGAGCACATTTATGAGAATTCCGCCTACAACCGTCAGGCCGGGAAAGCCCACGGTGTGCTAAGTTGCGATATTTATAATATCGGTGCTGGCGCAATCAGCATGGGCGGTGGCGACCGGATCACACTGGAACCGGGCAGTAACTTTGTGGAGAACTGCCGGATTTACAATTACAACCGGAACGAGCGTTCTTACAAGGCGGCAGTCAATGTGGACGGGGTCGGCAACCGGATTGCGCATAATGACATTTTCGATGCACCGGATATGGCGGTTTATCTGCACGGCAACGACCATGTGATCGAGTACAACCACATTCACCATGTGATGCTGGAGAGCGGCGAAGGGGGCTGGTTTTACATGGGCCGTGACCAGTCTGAGATGGGTAACGTGATTCGCTATAATTTCGTTCACCACGTTGGCGTGCTAGACGATGGTTCGGAAGGCAACCGCACGGAGGGATCGGCCGGTGCTTATCTCGATGACGGGGCCTGCGGCACTAAAATCTACCAGAATGTCTTCTATAAAACCGGGAAAGAGCGTGCGGCCACGGTCATTAACGGAGGTTCGGATAATGCAATTGAAAACAATATTTTCATCGACTGCCGGTATGCGCTGTACGGCAGTTCGCTTTTCAAAGGCTGGGCGAAAAACATGCTTGCCTGGTTTAAGCCCGGCGGGCTTTACCGTAACCGTCTCGAAGCGGTCAATTACCGGCAGCCTCCTTACAGTATCCGCTATCCGAAGCTCGCAGGCTATATGGATGATCCGACACCGGAGCAACCGAAGCGCAACCTTATGGCCCGGAATGTGTATGTGAATTGTGGCAAAATCTACCGCTGGAATCTCGATCCGCAGGTGACACTGACCAACAATTTAGAGACAATCGACGACCCGGGATTTGTCAATGCGGCGGCGCGGAATTTCCAGCTTAAGGATGACAGCGCGGTATATAGCAAAATTCCTGAATTCCAGAGGATTCCCTTTGAGCAGATTGGTTTGTACACCAACTGCTATCGCCCGACCATTCAACCAGTCAGCTATAATCGCGGCTTTGTCGTAAAGAGGGCTGAAGCCGGCCCGGCAGCTTCTGTCGCCCCGGAAAAACTTCTGCGGGTAAACAAAGACGGTACCGTTGAGGTGATTTTGGATGTGAAAAATACGCCGTCCGGAGAAAAGCGCAAAATGGCCACTCTCGATGGCTATCTTTTCGACGTGCGCTGGGCTGACGGGGAACTTTCCCAGCTGGTGATCCATTCGAAGAAAAAAGGAACACTGAAGCTCAAATACCGGGATGTGAGCACGGAACTGAAAACCGAACCGGAAGGTAAATACGGACGGGATAAAAACCTCAAAGATGTCTGGTTTTAGAAAAATAAAGGAAGCGGGTTGTGAACAGTTGGGTTTTTATTTATTTGTTAGCGGTCGGACTGGTTTCGATCGCGCCGACCCGGCTGCAAGCGGTGGCGCCGGGCGGGCAACCCGGTGTTTCAACGGAAGTCGCCGGATCTTCCTTGCAGCCGGCTAATCCATCGGCGGCTTTTATTCAGCGGACGATGAAGCAACTGAGCGATTCAACGCCGGAGCATCCGGCGCGGGTGCGGGTGCTGTTTTATGGGCAGTCCATCACGGCGCAGCCATGGACGTCTGCGGTTAAGAAAGAATTGAAGCAACGTTTTCCGTCGGTGCAGTTCGAGTTTCACAATCCTGCCATCGGCGGCTTCACATCTCCAAGTCTGGTGCGGACAGCCGAACCGGATCTTTATCCCTGGTATCCCGATCTGCTGATTTTTCATGTGTACGGCCCGATGGAACCGTACGAAGAAATCATCCGTAAAACGAGGGAGCGCACCTGCGCGGAAATTATTCTGCATACCGACCACATCAGCACCCAGCCCCAGGCTAATCAGGAAGAATCCGACCGGCGCGCGGGTCAGATGGCCGATATCGCCCGGCGCTATGATTGCATGCTGATTGATGTGCGGGCTAAATGGATCCGGTATTTGAGTGAGAATGGCAAAGAGGCCCAGTCACTACTGCGCGATACGATTCACCTGAATGATGCAGGCTGTGCGCTGCTGGCAAAGAGTGTCAATGAGGAACTTCTGCGCCTCCCGCAAATGGGTGACGGGGCCGCCTCCGCCGGGCAGGTAACCCAAATCGGCCTTGATTCTCCGGCGGTTACGCGGACTCCGGAAGGCACTCTGACATTGCGTTTTTCCGGGAACCGGGTTGATGCGATTGCAGACGGTTCGTCTTCGGGTGGCGCACTTGAACTCATTCTTGATGGAAAGCCGGCGGCAGAACGTAGAGAGCTTTGGGCTGCGACCCGCACCAGTACACTCGACGCCGGATTTCCATCACCTTGGTTTCCTGCGATCAAATGTGTTCAGTTCGAGCAGGCTCCCTTGGTAGAGACGTGGACGCTGACTTGTCTGGAAGATTCCACGTCGGATGGCGGGCGCGCATTCAAAGTCGAAGGATCTGTTACTGGTGAAGACGGAACCGGCCGGGTCAGCCAGAGATTTGTTTCGCGGTCGGGCCGGGTGGTTATTGAACCTGGCGACTGGTCAAGCAAGGGCGTCACACCCGGCTTCAAGACGACCTGGAAGACCTATCCGTGCCATGCCGGCACTTTGCCGGCGCTGAAAGCCGGCGAGCCGGCGGTACTTTTGCAGGGTGCTGTCAACGGAGAGCATACACTGATCGTTTCTCCGGGATCGGGGATTTCGGGATTCCGCATTTATCACCCTGCGGCTGCAGGAATATAAAAAAGAAATTTAAAAGACCGCTTTGTTTATCATCGGAGCGAAACAGCAATAGTAAGGAAAGATATGACAAAAGAAACGAACCACGATTTTTTTGCGGAAGTGGCCGCGCAACGCGTAGAATACCGGGACAGCAGTCTGGTTGAACCGCAACCGCCGGTATTGCCAGCAGTGGAACTTCCAGTGGAAAACACCGGAGCGGCGCAGTTTGCGCCGCGGCGCAAGATGTCAACCGAACAGGAATTAGCGGCAGAACTGGATGTTTTCCGGGCGCGCTACGAACCGTTTATGCAGCATCTTGCGCCGTCCGCAGCAGTTCAGACGCGGTGTTCTCACCACCTGACTCGCTTCGACTGGCGTTTGCAAACGGAGGCTGACGCGAAAGATTTTTCAGGTGTTTTGCGCGGGGAGGGGGCGTGGGAGTCTGTCACAGTTCCGCATTACGGAGGTCCGCTCGGCGTCGCGACCACCTGTTACCGGACAACGTTCAGGATCAAGGCAGAAGATCTCGCCTGCGGACGGGCGTTTATCTGCTTCAAAGGGGTGGATTACAAGGCTCACGTCTTCGTGAACGGTAATTATATCGGCTCGCACGAGGGATTTTTCGCGCCGTTCCGGTGCGATTTCACCGCGTGCGCGCTTGAAGGCGAAAATACGCTTGTGGTCCGGGTTGAAAACGACTTTGCCCTCATGGGCAGTAGTTCACCTACCGGCGGTCATGGCGGCGATAAAGTCTATGCCGCTACCGGCCTCGGTTATGACGATCCGGAGTTCGGTTGGCATCATTGCCCGCCCGGCATGGGCATCTATCAGGATGTGTCGGTTGAATTCTGCTCCGAAACGTTCATTGATGATGTTTTTGTGCGTCCGCTGCCGGATGAAAACCGGGCGGAGGCCGTGATTGATGTGTTCAAGTGTCTGCCGGGCGAAGATGCCCGCAGCTTCCGGCTGTCGCTCTATGGCGAGAATTTTAAACAGACGGTGTTTGAAGGCGCCGTGCATGTTCCGAGCGTCATCAAGCAGTGCGGCATGAACGATGATTATCAGGTTGCGCTGGCCAAGGCCAACGGCACCTACTTTAAGCCGATTCCGCTGTATATCGAGAAGGGGACGAACAGTATCGCGGTAGGATTTGAGATGCCTTCATTCCGCTGGTGGACGCAGGACGAACCGTGGTTGTACCTGTTGCGTGTCGAGATCCTCGACGAATCAGGGAAGGTTCTTGATGCCGCTGACCGGCGCTTCGGTATGCGTACCTTCCGTATGAATGAATCCAGCGATCCCAAGGGTGAGCTTTTACTGAACGGGAAACCCATCCGGCTGCGCGGTGCGAATACGATGGGCCATGAACAGCAGTGCGTGTTTCATAAAGATTGGGATCAGCTTCGCGATGACATCCTGTTGGCGAAAATCTGCAACATGAATTTCCTGCGCCTGACACAACGTCCGGTACAGCCTGAGGTTTATGACTATTGCGACAGGCTCGGTTTGCTGATTCAGACGGATCTGCCGACGTTTGCTGTTATTCGACGCAGTCAGTATTGTGAGATTTTGCGGCAGGCTGGCGAGATGGAGCGGCTGATCCGCTCGCACCCCAGTTGCATCATGGTTACCTATATCAATGAGCCGACCTCCAATGGTAACAATCAGCCGCACCGTCAGATCAGCCGCGCTGAAATGGAAAACTTTTTCCGGGCGGCGGATGATATCGTTCATATGCTGAATCCGGATCGGGTTATTAAGGCTTGCGACGGTGACTACGATCCGCCGGCGCCCGGAATTTCCGATCGGCATTGTTATTCCTGTTGGTACAACGGACAGGGGATTGATATCGGTCGTCTGCTCAAAGGCGGCTGGCAGCCGGTAAAGCCGGATTGGTATCATGGATGCGGCGAATTCGGAGCCGAAGGGCTGGAATGTTCCGATCTCATGCGTCGGCGGTATCCAAAAGAATGGCTGCCGCAAAATGCCGAAGAGGAAAAAATGTGGAGCCCTTCCTTCATCCGTCTGGCTCAAACCGGAAAGTTTCATTATTTCTTTTTCGATACCCCGCACACACTAGAGGACTGGATTCAAGTCAGTCAGGATCATCAGGCCCGTTCGACGGCAATCATGACCGAGGCCTTCCGGCGTGACCGCCGGATGAATACCTTTGCGATTCATTTGTTTATCGACGCATTTCCGTCCGGCTGGATGAAAACGATCATGGATTGCGAGCGGCGTCCGAAAAAGGCGTTCTTTGCCTATCGCGATGCGCTGGCGCCGGTTCTGCCAACGTTGCGCACCGACCGGTCGCGTCTGTTCTCCGGTGAACCGTTGCGGCTCGAAGCCTGGATATCCAACGATACCCCGAATCCCCTAAAAGGCTGCACGATCCGCTACCAGTTCGAATGCAACGGCCGGATTTTTGCCGGCGGTAGCGCCCCCGCAGAAGCGCCTGGTTGGGATAGCCGGTTTCAGGGCTTTATAACCGCTCAGACGCCCAAAGTTTCGAGCCGAACCATGGTAACTGCCCGTCTCGCGGTGGTTGATGCCGCCGGAACTGTGATCAATGATCATGCGGTTGAGATCGAAGTGTTTCCGAACCCGGCACGTAAGGCCCGTATTGCGGCCGCCGTGTTCGGATCTGAATCGGGATCTGCTGTGCGTCTGGCGAATGAGTTGGATCTCGATGTAAAGGAGAGTTGCGACGGGGCCGCCGTACTTCTGATCGACGATTTCGTTGCGTATCAGTCGAGCGAGGCTGTGGTGAATGCCGCGGTGTCCGGCGGGGCTAAGGCTGTGTTTCTGGAACTGCCTCCGGGTGACTATGAGATTGCCGGTAGCCGCATCGTGGTAAAGCAAAGCCATTTTAATCCGCTGCACTTCGCGTCGCGTCAGACCGGGCATCCGCTAGTCACCGGATTTGCTCCGCACGACTTCTCCCGCTGGTATGATCCGCAAGAGGATTGTGTGACCGCTCTGCTGCTGGCAACCTTCACAGCGTCTGACTTTACGCCGATTCTCACCGGAGGAAATACCGACAGCAGCGGGATCTGGAGCAGTGCGCTTGCCGTTGCCGAAAAAGCAGTTGGCGCCGGTCGGGTTTTTGTCTGCCAGGTCAAGCTGGCCGGTCGAACCAAAACCAATCCGCCAGCCGCCCTGTTTGCACAGCGGCTTCTTGAGGTTTGAGGTGCATAACGGTGGAAGGAATGGATCGATGACCAGTTGCGAGATTGTACGGCGGGCGGTGAGTTTTCAGAATCCGCCCCGGATCCCTTATAACTTCGACAGCAACCGGACTCCGGACAACGGACACCGGTACGGCGAGGATTTCATGTGGGTGTTTTTGGATAAACCTGAACATGCACCGGAATCCGGCCATCCGTACAAACGGATCGATGAATGGGGGTGTGTCTGGGAAACCATGGAAGGCAGCGGTTCGTTTGGTGAGCCCAAGTTTTTTCCGCTCGAAGGGGTGGAGGATGCCGGCGACTATAAAATTCCGCAGTTCAACATACCTTCCCGTTATCGTACGCTTGAAAAACAGGTGGCGGCGAATGCGGGTGAAAAATATGTGCTCGGAATGCTGCCGCACGGACTGTTCCAGATCTTACTGCATTTGTTCGGGTTTATGGATTTCATGATGCAGACCGCCGGCAACCAGGAAAACATTGAAAAGCTGGTTGATGCGTTACTGGAGAGCGCAATCGGGACGGTTGAAATGATGGCTGACCGCGGCGTCAACGGCGTGATTCTGATTGAAGACATGGGCCTGCAAGACCGGCTGATGATCAGCCCGGAGAAGTGGCGGGATATTTTCAAACCGAGGTTTAAGAAATTGTTTGATGCCGCGCATGCTCGCAACATGCAGGTTTTTTCGCACACCTGCGGACAGATTGTTGAGATCATGGATGATCTGATTGAGATCGGACTGGATGTGATTCAGATGGATCAGCAGGACAATATGGGAATCAATCTTCTGGCGGAACGGTTTGCCGGGCGGATCTGCTTTTTCTGCTGTCTGGATATTCAAACCACACTTCAGCTGGATGCCGCACAAATTGACGAACGGGTGAAGCAGATGGTCGCTGCATTCGCTTCGCCGCACGGTGGATTCATCGCCAAAACATATCCTCAACCGGAAGCCATCCGCGCCACCCATGAATATATGCAGACCATGTGCAATGCTTTTAAAAAATACGGTACGCCGCAGTCTGAATACAGCGCTCATTGAAACCCCGGATTTTGGAGCAGAAGGGGGAGAAATGATCATGAACAGCAAAGAGCTGCACGGGTGCGCCCGCACGACTGAGACGGTGCGTCGAACGGACCGAACATTCTCTGGCTGGATGCCGAGGATGCCAATGTGAACTGGCTTGGCTGCGGTATGGCACGGATTCCGTCGTGGCCAATGGCGTGGAGAAAAAACATGCTCAAGGACGTGGAAATCTGTAAGCCCTTTTCAAAATAAATAATCCAAACCGGAGAACAATTCTATGGAAACAATAAACTACTCTTTGATGGCGCGCTCTCGCAACGCGATCACACAGGCGCTCCTCCTGGTGCTCCTTGTGATTCCCACGGCCTGCATGAAAGCATCGGGTTCTTCCAACCCTGCGCCTGATCAGGCACTGGCAACCCAAGAAACCCCGTCGAAAACGGAATTGGCTGCCGGCGATGCGTGTCAATTTTTTGTGGCACCGGGAGGCAACGATGACAATGCCGGCACCAAGGAAGCCCCGTTTGCGTCGTTGGAGCGGGCGCGCGATGCCGTCCGCCAGTTGAAAAAATCGAACACGCTCCCCAAGGGGGGGGCAACTGTCGTTCTTCGCGAGGGAATCTACAGCCGATCGACGGCGTTCCGCCTCGACGGCGCGGATTCGGGCACCGGGCAGGCCCCCATGGTGTATCGGGCTTATCCGGGGGAAAAGGTTCGCATCTTGGGGGGCAACAGGTTTTCGCTTTCCAAATTTGCTCCTGTCACCGATCCGGCGATTCTTGCGCGATTGCCGGAGGAGGCGCGGGGTCGCGTCTTGCAGATCGACTTGGCTGCCGCGGGGATCCCTGTAATTGATCCGCCACCGCTGAGCGGCTTCTGTATGCAGTTTTTGGCGGCCGTAACGCGCTACAAATCGGGGCCAAGCAGTCCGGAGGTATTTATCAACGGCAAACCCGGGGTCCTCGCGCGCTGGCCGAACGAAGGGTATGCAACGGTGGGCCGCGTCGTGGAAAAAGGGGATGATGTCCGTAGCTGGATGGACGATATGCAAGGCAGAAAGGAGTATGTGCCCAAGGAGAAGCGCAACGACCCGCCCAAGGGGTTTGAATTCGTCGGGGACAAGGAGGAGGATCGCGCGGTGGGCTAATGCCCGGGAGATCATGATGTGCGGTTACTGGAAGCTGAACTGGGCTGATCAGACTGTTCAGGTCGAGTCCATCGATGCGCAGAACGGCAACATCCGATCTATCCAACCGAGCGGGTATGGTGTCAAAAGCGGACAGCGCTATTATGTGTTCAACCTGCTGGAGGAAATTGACACTCCCGGCGAATGGTATGCGGATCGCGCGACCGGAATCCTTTATCTGTTTCCCCCTGCGGAGTCCGGGGAGGGATGGGTTGACATCTCCCTCCTCAAAGAGTCTCTGGTCCGCATGGAGGGAGCCTCCTTTGTGCATTTTGAAGGGATGGAGCTGGGAGTTGTTCGCGGCGCGATTTTCGAGATCAGGGAAGGAAGCAGCAATGTCATTAGCAAGTGCACCATGCGCAATGCGGCGGGGCAGGCTGCCAACATCACTGGCGGCGAGCACCACGCGGTGAGCGATTGTCAGATTGAAAACATGGGTGCTGGAGGAGTCTTCGTTTCTGGCGGGGATATGAATACGCTGACCCCAGGGGGGCACTTGGTCGAAAACAATGTGATCTGTAATTACGCCCGCCTGGAGCGCACCTACCGACCCGGTATCAAACTCGGCGGGGTCGGTCAAATCGCCAGGCACAACGTCATCAGCGACGCCCCGCACTTCGCGATCAGCTTTGGTGGAAACAACCATCTCATCGAGCTGAACCATATCCACAACGTTTGCAGCGAATCCGACGACGCCTCCGCCATTTACGCCGGGCGCTCGTGGACATCCCGGGGCACGGTGATCCGCCACAACTTGCTGCGCGACATCACGAGCTACAAGCACGGCACCCACCGGGTCTCAGGCATCTATCTGGACGACGGTATTTCGGGAACCGAGATAACCGGCAACATCTTAGTCAACGTCGCCCAAGGCTTGATGTTCAATGGCGGAAGGGACAACAGCGCCACCAACAATCTTTTCATCGATAACGAGAACATGATGAGGGGAACCGACATGAGCAAATCCTTCACCACCTGGGCTGCGGCGTCGTGGAAGACTTTGAACGAAGGGTTGAAAAAGGCGCCACTGGGCACGGAGGCCTGGAAAAAGGCCTACCCCGAGCTGGAAAAACTTGCCTCCGATGAGCCGCAATTTCCGAAGAACAACACGGTGAAGAACAACCTGCGCTTCAACACTCAGCTCCTGCTTGGCCATGACGCGGCGAATTTTGTTAAAAAAGCAGGCGTGGACGACAACAACCAAAAAGGCCTCGAGGAAAAATTCATAAGTTATGGCACGGTAGAAAACAATCCCGAGATCGGCACCATGCCTGGCCGATTCGACGCCGCCACGGGGCGCTTCGTTTTTGACGAGGCCTCGGTCGTTTTTTCCATGATGCCCGGCCTGCAAAGAATTCCTGTGAAAAAAATCGGGGTGATCACGGAATAGTCTGGTTGGCTTGGGGTTGCCATCTTCAAAATAGCGATCATTAATGAAATGAAATACATCCATTCAAAATACATGCCCGCTCTTTACTTGTGCCTGCTTGCGGGAGCCGTATCTGCGGGGCCCCATCCGTGTTTTTCGATCACGTCGCCGATGTTCGGCCAGCCTACAGCAACTAT